>JASHUW010000431.1 GCA_030039815.1 Alphaproteobacteria bacterium | reverse complement strand
CCGGCCGAGCATGCCGATCGAGTGCACCGACAGCGCCAGCGCGCCGGGAAACGGTCCGAGCCCGACCGCGGTCACGAACAGCAGCGCCCATACCAAATCCGGCACGGAGCGGCAAAAGCCGATCAGCCCGCGTGCCGCGTAATAGAGGGAGCGCGACGGTGTCACGTTTTCGGCGGCGAGGATCGCCAACGGCAAGGCCATGACGACCCCGCCGACCGTACCGAAGATCGCAATGTCGACGGTTTCGAGCGAAGGCCACCAGATCTTGCCGACTTGCGAGAAATCGGGCGGCACCGCGCGGCGGATAATGTCCGCCATGCCTTTGGCGCCGGTGATCAGGTCTTGTGGTCGGGCCTGCACGACGATGCACGACTGGATGACCACAAGGACGAGGACCAGCAGCGCGACGAAACGCAGCGCCAACGCCAGCGCACCCGACCAGCCGCGCTCGGCGAGGCGCGGAGCTGCGGCATCGGCGGTCATGCCGCCTCGCTCAAATACAGCCGCCGCACCGCGTCGCGCGGCAGATCGGCGCAGGGCAGGTCGAAGACAATGCCGCCATCGCGAATGCCGACGACACGATCGGCGTATTCGTAGGCGAGGTCGATCTGGTGCAGCACGCACAGCACCGCCAGGTTTTCCTTGGTCGCGAGGCGGCGCAGCAGGCGCATGATCTCGTCGGCCGCTTCCGGGTCGAGGCTCGCCACCGGTTCGTCGGCGAGCAGCACCCTCGGGCGCTGGGCGAGCGCACGGGCGATCGCGACGCGCTGCGCCTGGCCGCCCGATAGCGTGCCGGCGCGCTGCGCGGCAAGCGCCGCCAGCCCGACTTCATTGAGGTAACCATAACCGGCATCGATCTCTTCCGCTGGCAGGCCGCCGAGGGCAGTCCACAGTCCGCCGTGGCGGCCGAGCGTGCCCGAGACGACATTGGCGATGACGCTGCGCCGCCTCACCAGGTTCGCCTGCTGCCATATCATCGTCAGCGGCAGGCGCGCCTGGCGCAGCCGGTCGCCCGACAGCCCGACGAGGTTCGTGTCGTCCAGCCAAACCTCGCCGGAAGTGGGGGCGAGCATGCGGGTGATGCAGCGCAACAGCGTTGTCTTGCCGCTGCCGTTGCCGCCGAGCACGACGACCAACTCGCCCGGATTGACCGTCAGGTTGAACCGGGCGAGCGCGACCTTGCCGTTCGGGTAGCGCATCGTCAGGTCGCAGATCCTGAGCATGCCAGGCCTCCGCGAACTCGGACGTCGTCAGCTCAGCTTTTCGAGGTCGATGTTGAGGGTCTTCACGAGATCGCGGATACCGTCATAGGCGCTGTCGCTCTGCGGCACGAGCCGAGTAATCCCAGCGCCCACCATGATCTTGCGATCGGCCTCGTCGAGCGATGACAGGTCGAGATTTTGCAGCACCTCGGTCACCCGCTTCTTGAACGCATCGGGCAGGTCGCCGCGGATGCAGAACGGGTCGGTTGGGATCGGGTCCGATTTCCACAGGAAGACGAGGTCGCCATCCTTGTAGTGGCCGCGTTGCTTGGCGCTCTCGAGCTGCTCGCTGTTGAGTTCGCCGGCATCCACTTTGTGGTTGTAGAGCGCCTCGAAGGACGAGGTGTGGCTGCCGGCGAAAATGGCCTTTACGTCCTTGTCGGGGTCGAGCCCGCCCTTGCGCAGGCCATAAGCCGGGAACAGATGGCCCGAGGTCGAGGCGGGATCGGAAAAGGCAAAGCTGTGGCCCTTGATGTCGGCGACGCTTGTGATGCCCGAGTTCGGGTAGGTGACGATGCTCGCCCAATAGGTATCGGGTTTGCCGTCGGCGGTGCCGAACGCGGCGACCGCCTCAGCCTTCGCGACCTGATGCGCCAGCACATAGCCGAGCGGGCCGAACTCGCCGATATCGAGCTTGCCGTTGCGCATCGCCTCGATCTCGGCGTTGTAGCTCGTCGCAACGAACACTTCGACCTTGCAGCCGAGCTTGTCGCCGATCAGCTTGCCGACCTTCTCGTAGATCGGCGCAAGGCGCGCCGCCGAGTCATAGGGCTCGACGCCGAAGCGAACCGTGCCGTCATTCGGGCAGTCCCCTGCGTCGGCGGCAATCGCGGGAAGGGCGAAGGTAAGCGTCAGGGCAATGCCGGCTATCGTGGCGCAAAGGTGCCGTCGGCTCATTCAGGTTCTCCCGGTGGAATGCGCGCGAGGAGGTGGCGGCGCGTCGGGAAACTAGACGCGGCTGAATGGCGGCTTGATGAAGATTGAATGACGTTTCGATTACCAATTCCGGTGCCGGATCGCGCTGCGCCGCAGACGAATTTACAGGCCCTGCGGCGCTGCCGGGTCGGCCGGGAGAGCGCTCGGGTCGGTCGGCAGTGGATTGCTCCGCGGCGTTAGGTCGCCGGTCGCCTGCACCTCCTTCTCGTGGCCGAGCGCCCAGCGGACGGAGGGGAAGGCGATGTCGTCCCACGGGATGTGGTCCCACTCGAACAGGTCGACTTCGAGGCTCTCGGGGCCGGGGCTGATGTGTTGGTCAACCAGCCGCGCGCGGTAGATCAGCTGCACCTGGCTGATGCGCGGGATGTCGTAGATCGCCAGCAGACTTTCGATCGAGATTTTGGCGCGGGCTTCCTCCCAGGCCTCTCGCTCGGCGCCGGCGCGCGTCGACTCGTTGAGCTCGAGATACCCAGCCGGCAGCGTCCAGAAGCCGCGCCGCGGGTCGATCGCACGCCGGCACATCAGAATTTTGTCGCCCCAGCGCGCCACCGAGCCGACGACGATCTTCGGATTGTCGTAAAGCACGAACCCGCATTCGCCGCACACGAGGCGTTCGCGATCGTCACCGGCCGGGATGGCGCGGCGGAATGGATGCGGTGGCGGCGGCGGGGGACGTGGATCGCTCATTTGTTGGCATTCACTCTTGCGCCCTTCTCCGGACCTGATCCGGCCATCCACGTCTTCACGCCGGAGCTTTGGCGAATGAGGGCGTAGATCCCTGGGGCGCTCGCGGAACGGCCCGCCAGGACCGCTCGTCCGGAGCGGGCATGGCGGGAAGATGGGGTTGCGTAAATCAGCCCGGCACCGGGATGGCGCGCTGATTGTACATGCGCTTGCGGATCGCGGCCTTTTGCTCGTCGGATAGCGTCGCGGGATCGGGCGGCAGGCTCGCGCCGACCGCCAGCCCGCGCTGCACCGCCGGCCGTGCCGACAATTCGTCGAACCAGCGCTTGAAGTACTTGAATTCCTCGATGTCCTGGCCCTGCGCCTTCCAGTTGACCGTCCACGGATAGCAGATCATGTCGGCGATCGTGTACTCATCGCCGGCGACGTATTTGCTGCGGTAAAGACGGTTGTTGAGCACGCCGTAAAGCCGGTTCGCCTCGTCGGTGAAGCGGTTGATCGCATAGGTGAGGTCGCCCGCCTCGGGTCCGGCACGGCGGAAATGGCCGCATTCGCCGAGCTTTGGTCCCTGGTTCGCCATCTGCCAGATTACCCACTGCGTTACCGCGTATTTGCCGCGCACATCCTGGGGCCAGAATCTGCCCTCCTTCTCCGCGATGTACATCATGATCGCGCCGGATTCGAAGACCGCGATCGGGTCGCCGCTGCCCTTCGGCGCGTGGTCGACCAGGACGGGCATCCGATGGTTGGGGTTCATCTTGAGAAAGTCGGGCGTGAACTGGTCGCCGCGTTGAATGTTGCAAGGGACAATTCGGTAATCGAGGCCGCATTCCTCGAGCAGGATGGTCACCTTCTTGCCGTTCGGCGTCGGCCAGTAGTGCAGGTCGAGCATCGCGTTCCTCGCTATTGGGGGCGGGCCTGCGGCTTTTCACAAGCCGTCGAGCCTGATCGTCCAGGTGACAGTAAAGCAAATCGCGTTGTCGCGGAAACGTTCAAGGCTGCATTGCAGTGGATGCGCGACGTTGCGGCAACGCTCTCGCTC
>JASHUW010000430.1 GCA_030039815.1 Alphaproteobacteria bacterium | reverse complement strand
CGCTTTGCGCATCACCGATATCGCGCACGCGCACCAGCCGCTTGCCGCCCATCAGGCTGATTTGCGCCGCCTCGTCGTAAAGCCGCGCCGGGTCCGCGGAGAGCACCGCGCCGGTCAAATCGGCGACACGAAACGGGTCGTGCAAGTCGGGCGCAATGGTCTTGCCAAGCGCATCGGCTCGTTCGCGTACCAGCCCGGCATCGGGGCCGTACAGCAGCACGGCGCGGATGGCGGGATCGGGTCGGCGCAGAAACCCCTCGACCCGGCCAGCCACCAGCTTCACGACGCGGTCGGCTCTTTGTTTTGCATGAACATGGTCAGCCGCGCGACCATCTCGCGGCGGATTTCCTCGACGCACCGCACCTTCGCGTCGTCCTGGGCGACGACGGTGCTGTAGCCATTGGCCTGGATGTCGAATGAGTCCGAGGTGTGAATCGATCCGACCTGCAGCACTTTGTTGTCGGCGACTTCGATGAGCCGATACGTGGCGGTCAGCTGCACCTCGCCGCGGGTCCCAAGGCCTTGCGATTCGATACCGAGATCCTGCAGTGCCGTCACCAGCGTGACACTCAGAGTGTAGAGCGGCTTGGTCGGGATCTCGTCGGGATTGAACGATTGGCGCAACCCTGTTTCGAGCATCTGCCCGGTGCGCTCCGGGATCGGTCCCACCTTGATCGCGCGCAAATCCGCGCTGGCCTTGCCGGTCTGCGGGTCGGCGTAGAGCGGCTCCCAGCCGCAGCCCGACAGGACTGGCAGCGCGAGCGGTAGTGGAAGAAGCCGCGCAAGCAGCCGTCGCCGGGTAATCACCTCACGCCACCACGCTGACGATGCGGTTGGGCACGACTACCACCTTTCTCGGCGTCTTGCCGTCGAGCAGACGAGCCACCTGCGGCAAAGCGAGCGCCGCCTCCTCCACTTCGTTCACCGCGGCGTCGCGCGGCAAGTCGAGCGTCGCGCGCAACTTACCATTGACCTGCACCGCGATCGTCACCTGCTCATCGCGGGCGAGCGCGGCGTCGGCTTGGGGCCACGCCACATCGGCGAGCATGTCACCATGGCCGAGATGCTGCCACATCTCCTCGGCGAGGTGCGGCATCATCGGGCCAAGCAGCCGCGTGACGGTTTCGAGCCCCTCGCGCATCACCGCGCCGGCCGCGTCGTTGCCGCCGGTGATGCCCTCAAGCGCGTTGCTCAGCTCGCGGATGCGGGCGACCGCGCGGTTGAAGCGGAATTTGTCGATGTCGTCGGTGACGGCGGCGATCATTTTGTGCGTCGCCCGCCGGATCGCGGCGAGCTCCGGCGACAGATCGGCGGGGATCGCAGTGCCGACCGGGGGCAGCGCGACCACCGGCTCGGACACCAGCCGCCACAGCCGGTTGACGTAGCGCCAGATGCCTTCGATGCCGGTATCGGTCCATTCCAGATCGCGCTCCGGCGGGCTATCGGACAACAGGTAGAGCCGTGCCGTGTCCGCGCCATAGGTGTCGACGATGTCATCGAGGCCGACGACGTTTTTCTTGGATTTGCTCATTTTTTCGAGGCGTCCGGCGACCACAGGCCGGCCGGTCGCATCGATCATCCGCCCAGCGGGATCGCTCGTCACCTCCTCCGGAAAGAGCCATTCCCCCTCGGCGTTCTGATAGGTCTGGTGACAAACCATGCCCTGGGTGAAGAGCCCGGCGAACGGCTCCTCGAGATCGAGATAACCGCACTCCTTGAGCGCGCGCATGAAGAAGCGCGAGTACAGCAGGTGCAGCACGGCGTGTTCGACCCCGCCGATATACTGATCGACCGGCATCCAGTACTGCGCCGCATCGCGCTCGAACGCGACCGGCGCGCGGGCGGAGCAAAAGCGCGCGAAATACCAGGACGACTCGAAAAACGTGTCGAACGTATCGGTCTCGCGCATCGCCGGCTTGCCGCAGCGCGGGCAGGCGACATGCTTCCAAGTCGGATGGCGGTCGAGCGGGTTGCCCGGCGCGTCGAATTCGACATCGTCGGGCAGCTTGACCGGCAGATCGCTCTCGGGGACCGGCACGATGCCGCAATCGGCGCAGTGGATGATCGGGATCGGACATCCCCAATAGCGCTGGCGCGAAACGCCCCAGTCGCGCAGGCGATAGGCGATCGTGCGTTCACCGGTGCCCGAGGCCTCCAGCCGCTCGCCGACCGTTCGCTTGGCGTCGGCGACGCTCAATCCGTTTAGGAAACTCGAATTGAAGATCGTGCCATCGTCGACATAGGCGATGTCGTCGATGGCAAAGCTCTTGGGGTCGGCCTCGGGCGGCAGCACAACGGGAATGACCGGGAGCTTGTATTTGCGCGCGAAGTCAAGGTCGCGCTGGTCGTGTGCCGGACAACCGAAAATCGCCCCTGTACCGTATTCCATCAGCACGAAATTGGCGATGTAGACCGGGACGCGGCGCGTCTTGTCGAGCGGATGGATCGCTTCGACGTCGGTGTCGTAGCCGCGCTTCTCGGCGGTCTCGATGGCTTCCTCGCTGGTGCCGATGCGGTCGCATTCGGCGATGAACTCGGCAAGCGCGGGGTTGGTTTTCGCCAGCTCTTGGGAAAACGGGTGGTGCGGGGAAAGCGCAAGAAAGGCCGCGCCGTACAGCGTATCCGGTCGGGTGGTGAAGACCTCGATCGCGGTCTTGCCATCGCTGAGCGCCCATTTGACGCGCGCCCCCTCGGAACGGCCGATCCAGTGCTCCTGCATGAGCCGCACGCGCTCGGGCCAGCGGTCGAGGCTCTTAAGCGCGTCGAGCAGCTCGTCGCTGTATTTGGTGATGCGCAGGTTCCATTGCGCGAGCAGCCGTTTTTCGACCAGCGCGCCGGTGCGCCAGCCGCGCCCCTCGATCACCTGCTCGTTGGCGAGCACGGTGTGGTCGACCGGATCCCAGTTGACCCACGACTCCTTGCGATAAGCGAGGCCCTTCGCCAGGAAGTCGAGGAACATCTTCTGCTCGTGTCGGTAGTATTCCGGATGGCAGGTCGCGATCTCGCGCGACCAGTCGTAGGCGAAGCCCATGCGTTGCAGTTGCGCGCGCATCGTCGCGATATTCTCCGCCGTCCAGATCGCCGGGTGGATGCCGCCGGCGATCGCGGCGTTCTCCGCCGGCAGGCCAAACGCATCCCAGCCCATCGGATGCAGCACGTTATAGCCGCGCGCCCGGCGGTAGCGGGCAACCAGGTCTCCCATCGTGTAATTGCGCACATGTCCGACATGCAGCTTCCCCGACGGATAGGGAAACATCTCGAGGACATAGTATTTCGCCCGAGTCGGGTCGTGCTGCGCGGTAAACGTCTGGCGTTCGCGCCAGCGCTGCTGCCACTTAGCCTCGCTTTCTCGAAAATTGTAACGTGACATGGCAATCCCGCGGCGGTCAGGCCCCGCCAGCCGTTATTGTTGCTCCTCGCGAATGCGCGCGATGTGAATCTGCCGCGCCCGCTGTAGGATATCGTTCGCCAGATTGTCGACGACACTCTCGTCGATCGTCGAGTCTTTCCACTGGCCGGACGGATCGCGGGTCTGGCGCTCGATCGTGACCACGAGCGAATCCGACCGCAATGCGCGCGACTTGATGAAGGCGGTAACCCGCATCCGCTCGTCGGGCTTGCCCTTTGGCGAATACCAGTTGCTGACCGCCAGCCCGGCCATCGGATCGAGCGAATCCATGCCGGCAAAGCTCAGCGTATCCAGCGTCGCCTGCCACAGCACCGGGCTGACGCCGGGGCCGGTCTCCGGGCCGAGATTGGGTTTCGGTTGCTTGGCGATATGGAGGAAGGTCCAGATATTCCCTTCCGTGTCCATCGCGCCGTCGGGGTT
>JASHUW010000429.1 GCA_030039815.1 Alphaproteobacteria bacterium | reverse complement strand
CCTTCTGGTTGTATCGCAGCCGAGGTAAACGACACCTTAAGCGTGTACCTCGCGCTTTCGTGACCAGTGCAAATTCGTGCCATTTATGGTTAACGGCGGTCAGCCAGCCCGTGGAGAAATTGCCAATCGACAAAATGAGGTTTAGTTTTGATTAAAGAATTCGCCAAGCCGGGTCGGTTCCCCAAAAGACTCGCCGGCGGGTTCGGCGGTGCAAGCGTAGTTTTGTGGCGCGAGCTCCTCTTTCCCCCGGAGGTCTCCCATGGCGCTGGATTTTCCCAATCTCGTCCCGGAAAACAATCTGCGGCTGCCCGATGCGGTGACTGTGCGGCACGGGCCGGCGGCGCTGCTGGGACGCGTCATCATCGAAGCCGACAAGGCGGCGCGCGACGTCGGCATCCACCTGCGGCTGCGTACGGATTTCGACGCGCTCAACGCGCTCAATCAGCAGCAGGTTGCGCTCGGCAACTGGTTTCCGCTGCTCGACACG
This sequence comes from Alphaproteobacteria bacterium, assembly GCA_030039815.1. Taxonomy (GTDB): domain Bacteria; phylum Pseudomonadota; class Alphaproteobacteria; order ATCC43930; family CGMCC-115725; genus DATARH01. Next base: position 4,946 of record JASHUW010000429.1, on the reverse strand, counting down.
TTCAAGCCGGAGCGCTCGGGCATCTCGGCGCAAAACGGGTTCTGGCTGTCGGGCGAGAACGACAGCGGCGAGATCGTCTGCACGCTCGGCGGGCGCATCTTTTACTGGCCGGACACCAACCTTGAGGAGCAGGCGGTCGCGGTGTGGTATGGGCGCGACGAGGGCCAGCCGTGCATCGTCACCGCCGAGGCGGCAAAGATCGTTACGGGGGTGGTGCAGAACATGGGGTCGGCCTGGGTGCGGCCGGACTACCGCGGCCGCGGGCTGCAGCATCTGCTGCCGCGGATCGCGCGCGCCTATTGCGCATCGCGCTGGCCGGTCGACTGGGTCATCGCCGTGGTCCGCATGATGCACGTCGAAAACGGCATCGCCAACGCCTATGGGCCGGCCAATTTCAGTTACAGCATCGAATACCCGCTGACGCCGTACGGGCCGATGGCGTTGCGCTATGCCTCGCCCGAGCAGGTCTACATCGACCTCGAGGATTATTTGACGACGGAACTGTCGGGCGCCTGGGGCAGCAAGTTCGTGGCGCGATCGGGTTCGAGCTTGGCGGCGCACGAGGTGATCAGCAACTCGCCCGAAGGCATGCGCCAAGGCAGCAACAGCCGGTGAAAGGCGAGCGAGCGGCGATGCCTTCCATCGTCGCCATCGCCATTGATGGTCGCGGTGACCTGGTCGAAGCGCGGCTGACCGCTTGACGCGACCGAGCGGTGAAATTCGGTGATCCAGTGCCCGTACTCGCGGTCGGGCATGTTTTCGACCTTCTCGCCGATCGCGTCGACATGGAACTGGCGGGTCGTGTAGCGGTGACCGTTGCCGATATAGCGGAACACGGGCGCGGACTCCGGCGAGTCGAAGGCAACGATCGCGGTGAGCGGCAGCAGGTTGTTGCGACTGGCGAGGTCAAGCACCTTCTCGTCGAAATTGCCAAAGGCGACACGCCATTTCATCGCCATGTGGCCGAGCGCGGTGGCGCGCCCGCGCTGGGTATCGAACAGGACCGAGGGGTCCTGCGGGTCAACGCGGAAACGCTCGGTCAGCACCGGCTCGAAGACCGGCGCGCACAGCTCGCGCAGGCGCGCCATGGTGTGCTTGGCCGACGCGGAAATCTCGGAATGCCACTCGTCGGCCAGCCAGCGCACGCGGAACAGGTTGGTGCCGGCCTCGCAGAGCAGCCGCTCGACCGCGAGCAGCGCGCGCAGGTCGACATTGCGCGGGCACAACTCGATCTCGGTCACCAGCCGATCGAGCACCTGAAACTTCACAAAGCCAAGATTGCGGACGGCGAAACCGACCGCGTCGTAATCAGGTTCGGGATCGCCGAGCGCGGCGAGAAACTCCTCGCCGTCGGGCAGCACCCATTTCCCCTGGGCGGTCACCAGCATCGTCAACTGTTGCAACACGGCCTCCGCAACGCCGGGCGCGATGCCTGAACCAGTAACGCCCGTTGCCGCGCATTCTTGGCCGCGCCTGTAAACAATGGCTTAAGGTTGCGCGGGCAACGCGGATTGCCGCCATGCATGCAAAGCACGGCGGAGCGCGGTCGCGTCAGGCGCGCGACGCAGACCGGCCGACGTCTTACCCACCTCGGCTAATCGGCGGCCGCTCGGACTGTAACCGGCGCCGGGCGCGGTTTTTGGCGCAGAGCGCGCAGCCATCGTTGGCCCGGCCGTTCGAGCAGCAGGTAGGTGCCGTAGGCAAACATCACGGCGAAGACGAACGACAGAAAGAAATTGAAAACGAACGGGCCAAAGAACAGCTGCCAGCTGAACGGGCCAGTGAGGTTGCCCCCTGTCCAGGGTATCGGGAAGTTGCCGAACAGGTAAAGCGAATACGAGATCGTGCCGATAAAGACGATCGATTTCGCCGACAGAGCGCGGTTGATCCAGGTGTCGGCGCGGCTGTTGGCCATCAGTACCGACAACAGCCCGGCCAGGATCAGATCGTCGACCGCGGGGTCGACCGCGTCCCCCGTGAGGACAGATTTCAGGTAGAACCACGCGAGCCCAGCCAGCGCGGCCCATGCGGCGATCGTCCAAGCGGCGCGCCAACGCTTGTCGAAATCGTGCGTAATCACCAGGGCGGCGGTCGCTCCCATAATGAACTGCGAAAAGCGGAAATACGGCGACATATAGAAAACCCATCGCGACGTGGCCGTAATGTTCAATGCCGCGAACGGTGTCGGCCAAGTGGTGATGGCTTCCGCTGTCGCGGTGTAATGAAAGGCAACGACGGCGGCGATCGCGATATAGGCCAGCGCGCCTAACAACAGCAGCGGACGGCGTAACCGGCCGCATTTGCCAGCCACGAGCATCGCCGCACCAAAGAGCAAATACATGCCGATCTCGGTGCTGATGCTCCAGGCGATGGAATACCCGACCTGGTCCGGGGTGCCGCCGTTCAGCACCACCGGATACCATGTTTGCGCGCTGAAGAAATGAAGTCCGAGCATCGCCGGCCAATCGGTGCCGAACCAATTGGCGTCAACCAGCCGCTTTGTCTGCAACACGAAGAACAGAAGCAGGGCCGGGTAAAGCCGTGACAAACGAAGGTAGAAGAAATCGACGAATGCTGCTGCCCCGCGCTTTTCGGTCCAGCCGAAGTCCCAGTAGTTGTACGCGATGACAAACCCGCTCAGCGTGAAGAAGACAGTCATGCCGGGTTCGGCGAGCGCGAAAGTGCGGATCAAGTCCAGCGGTGCGGTCAAGACGTCATACGGCGCGCAAAACGCGAAATTATGACCAATGACAACCAGCAAAATCGCAACCCCGCGCAACCCGGTCAGCGGGGCGATTTCCGTTCTACTCGCCATCCCTGTCTCGCTCAGAAGCTGAGCGATCCTAAAGCGGGTGGGCGGAAAAGGAAATTACCCGAACGGCGAAGCGGCGCTAGGCGCGCAGCGCCAACCGTCCGGCGGCGGCCGCGCGGGTGCGCTCCGGCGGCAGGGTGATGGTGACGCGCGTCCCTTGCCCAGGCGCGCTGACGACCGACATCACGCCGCCATGCGCCTCGACCAGCCCCTGGGTGATCGGCAGGCCGAGCCCGGTGCCGCCATAGGCGCGGGTCGTCGAGGCTTGCGCCTGGCCGAAGGGCTGCATGGCGCGGCGCAGCTCGTCTTCGGTCATGCCGATGCCGTCATCGGCAATCGACACGATGCTGCCGCCGTCGTCGGCGACCGATGCCTCGATCGCGATCGCGCCGCCGGGCTGCGAAAACTTGATCGCGTTGGACAAGAGGTTGAGCAGGCACTGCTTCATCGCCCGCTCGTCGGCGACGATCATATGGTCGGGATCGGCGATCTTGGTGACGAGCTCGACCGATTGCTTGCGCGCGCGCTCGCGCACCATGCGGGCGCTGCCGGCGAGCAGCTCGCGGACGAGGATTTTCTCGTCGTGGATTTCCAGCTTGCCGGCCTCGATCTTCGACATGTCGAGGACGTCGTTGATGATCGACAAGAGGTGCTGGCCGCTGGTGTGGATGTCGCTGGCGTATTCGAGGTAGCGCGGGTTTTTCAACGGGCCGAGATGCTCGCCGCTCAGGATCTCGGAGAAGCCGATGATGGCGTTGAGCGGCGTGCGCAGCTCGTGGCTCATATTGGCGAGGAAGTCGGACTTGGCGCGGTTGGCGAGCTCCGCCTGGGCCCAGGCCTGCGCCATCTTGGTCTCGGCCGCCTTGCGTTCGGTGACGTCGGAATAGAGCGAGACGACGGCGCCATCCGGCATCCCGCGCCGGCGGATATGCAACGCGCGGCCGGAACTCGTCAGCCGCTCGCGCACCAGCGGCACCTCGCGGAAAAACCGCGCGAAACGGTCGGCGAGGTCGGTCGACGGATCGACCGGGCCGAAATCGCCGCGCGCGATCTGCAGCGCCAGGATGTCGCGCAAATTCGTCTCGGTGGTCAACTCCACCGCCAGATCGAGCAACTCGACGAACTTCTCGTTCCAGGCCACCAGCCGGCCGTCGGCGGCGAAGACGCTGAGTCCCTCGCCCATATTCTCGAGCGTCGATTGCAGCAGGTCGCTCTGCCGCAGCAGGCGTTCCTCGCTGGCGGCGAGCTTTGTCGTCGCCTTCTGCTGACGCTCGACGGCGCGCACCATCAACCAGGTGAGGCACCCCGCCATCACCGTGAACAGCACGAACGTCACCACCGAATTGGCGCATTCACTGCGCCACTGGCCGAGAATGTCGGCGCGGCTGCGCGAGGCGACGATAATCAACGGACGCTCGGCGATACGGGCAAAGCTCGTGAGTTGCTGTTGCGCGACATTTGTTGGTGCCTCGCCGAGCACGCCCAACCGGCGGTTGCCGGCAGCAGCGAGAACTGCCGGCGCATCCGGCAGTTTGTGCCCGATAAGGTCCTCATCAAGCGGCTCGGTTGCGACGATCGTGCCGTCGTCGAGCATCAGCTTGACGCTGACGCCGCTATTGGCGATCACCGATCTATAGAAATCGGTGAACATGGTGGCTGGGACCTCGGCGGCAATGACGCCGATGACATCATTCCCGCGTAAAAGCGGGCGGCTCATCATCACCGACCATCCCCCTGTTGCGCGGCTGTACTGGGGCGGGCCGATAAAGAGCGACGGCAAGCCGCCTGACAGATGGGCGGTAAAGAATGGCTGGGTCGAGAAATCTTTTTCCTGAGCAGCGGCCCAGCCCGACTTGTTGAGCAGATGACCTTGATTATCGAGGATCAGGATATCGCGCACCACCAGCGTCTGCTCGTCGATTTGGGTAAGCAGCCGCTTGACCTCGATGTCGGTCAGCGGCACTTGCGGCATCAGGGTTTCGAGCATCCGCTCGACCCCGAGCAGCGCCGCATCGATGGCGAAGATCGAGCGATTGGTGCCGACCTCGGAGGAGCGCGCGATGCTTTCGAGCGTCACCGTGGCATCGTCCATGGTCTGCTGGTAGGTATGGTGGATCGAGGCGTACATGCTGGC
>JASHUW010000039.1 GCA_030039815.1 Alphaproteobacteria bacterium | reverse complement strand
GGTGGCCGGGCGTCGGTTCTTGCATATGCGGGGTGCTGGTCATCTTGCTCAGAATGTTGTTTCGGACAGGGTGCCGTCGCTGACCGAGAGGAACCGTGCGACCTGGCGCAGCGGCGCGAAGATCGCGGCGTCGGTTCCGGTCAGCCAGACCTGGCTCTCAAGATCGAGCAGGGTCGTGAAGAGTGCCTCGCGCCGCGCGGCGTCGAGATGCGCCGCAACCTCGTCGAGCAGCAGCAAGGGCGGGTCGCCGCGCGTCTGGCGCTGCAGCTTGGCATGCGCGAGCACGATCGAGATCAGCAGCGCCTTCTGCTCGCCGGTCGACATGGTTTCCGCCGGGGTGCCCTTTCCAGCGTGCGCGACCAGGAGGTCGGAGCGGTGTGGACCCACCACCGCGCCGCCGGCCGCCGCATCGGCGACGCGGCCGTCTTTCAGCGCGGTGCGGAAGCGGTCTTCCGCGGCCAAGGCCGGCAGCTCGTCGAGCCAACCCTCGACCGCGCCTTCGAGGCTGAGCCGGGCGCGCGGGAAGGGCCCTTCGGCGGCGGCGCATGCCGCGTCGAGGCGCTCGACCGCATCGCGTCGCGCGGCAACGACGGCAACGCCTTGCGCCGCCATGGTCTCTTCGATCGCGTCGAGCCAAGCAGGATCGTTCGGCCCGTCACGCAAGATGCGCGAGCGCTCGCGCATCGCGTGTTCATAGGACGAGACCCGCGCCGCATGGGCCGGATCGAGGCCGAGCACCAGCCGGTCGAGAAACCGCCGCCGTGCCGAGGGGCCTTCGATGAACAGCCGGTCCATCTGCGGGGTCAGCCAGGTCACGCCGATCACCTCGCCGAGCGCCGCCTGGCCGCGCGCGTTCTCGCCGTCGATCCGTACCACCCGACGCTCGCCGCCAGCCGGATCGCGGCCCGTGCCGATCCTCACCGGACCGCGTCGAGTTTCGATCGTTGCCGCGACCGCCCAGCCGGCGTCCGCCTCGTCCTCCGTGCGCCGCCGATCGAAATCGGCGAGCCGCGCGTTGCGCAATCCCCGCCCGGGCGACAGCACCGAAACCGCCTCCAGCAGATTGGTCTTGCCGGCGCCATTGGGCCCGGTCAGCACGACCGGCCCCGCGGCGAGATCGAGCCGCACCGCCCGGTAATTGCGAAAATCGGTGAGCGCCAGCCGGGTCACGCCGACCGGCCCGAAGCGGGGCGGCAGGACCGCGATGTCGGCGCCGTTGCGGCCTTCATGCACCCCCATCCTCATGCTCGTTCATATGGGGTGGGGGAGCCCCAAAAACCAGCCTAAAAGCCTGAAAATTCGCAGGATTTGGTCGTCACACCCGCATCGGCATCAGCACGTAAAGCGCGCTTGCGTCGGCGCTGTCGCGTACCACCGTGGGCGAGGCCGCATCCGACATCGCGAACAGCGCCGCCTCGCCCTCGATCTGTTCGGTTATGTCGAGCAGATAGCGCGAATTGAAGCCGATCTCGATCGGATTGCTCTGGTATCGAACCTCGAGTTCCTCGATCGCCGTGCCGTTTTCCGGGCTCGTCGCCGACACGGTCAGGTTGCCGCGATCGATCGCCAGCTTCACCGCGCGGCTGCGTTCGGTCGAGATGGTCGAGACCCGGTCGACCGCCTCGGCGAATTCCTTGCACGGCACTTCGAGCATCTTGTCGTTGCCGGTCGGGATCACCCGGTCATAGTCGGGGAAGGTGCCGTCGATGAGCTTCGAGGTCAGCGCTGCCTCGCCGATCGCGCAGCGGATTTTGGTGTCGCCCAACGCGACCTGGACCTCGTCTTCGCCTTCCTCGACGAGCTTGCGCAGTTCGAGCACGGTCTTGCGCGGCACGATCACGCCGGGCATCCCGGCCGCACCCTCGGGCAGCACCATCTCGATCCGCGCCAGGCGATGGCCGTCGGTGGCTACCGCGCGCAGCACCGGCACTTCATTGTTCTTGGTCGCGTGCAGGTAGATGCCGTTGAGGTAGTAGCGCGTCTCCTCGGTCGAGATCGCAAAGCGGGTGCGATCGATCAGTCCTCGCAGCTCGGCGGCGGTGAGGGTGAAGTGATGTGGTAGTTCGGCGCCGGTCATCACCGGGTAATCCTCGGGCGGCAGGCATGAGAGGGTGAAGGTCGAACGTCCGGAGCGGAGCACCATCTCGTTGCGGTCGCCGATCGTTTCGAGCTCGACCTGCGCGCCTTCGCGCAGCTTGCGCACGATGTCGTAAAGCGTATGAGCGGGGGCGGTGGTGCGGCCGTCAGTGTCGATTCGTGCCGGCACCGATTCGACGATCTCCAGATCCATGTCGGTGGCGCTCAATGCCAGCTTTCCGGAGCCCGCGCGCAACAGCACGTTCGATAGGATCGGAATGGTCGTGCGTCGCTCGACAACGCTTTGTACGTGGCTCAGCGCCTTGAGTAGTGCGGCCCGTTCGATCGTCAGCTTCATGGTCTTGGCGCGATAGTTTTAGGGGTCGGAACCGGGTCCCGACCGCCCCCTCGGGCGCGACGCCTCGAGCATGGCGGACGGTTAACTATCATAGCACGGAAGTGCCGCGACCCCACTTGTTTCGGCGGTGTGACCGCGCGGGGGAAGGTTCAGCTGAGCATGCGATGCAGCATCTCGACGTCTTCCGCCAGGCCCTGGTCGATCCGCGTCAATTCCTCGATTTTTCTGACCGCGTGCATGACCGTCGTGTGGTCGCGCCCGCCGAACCGCTTGCCGATTTCCGGCAGCGAGCGTTGGGTCAGCTGCTTCGCCAGGTACATCGCCACCTGGCGCGGCCGGGCGACCATGCGAGCGCGGCGGCTTGATGTCATCTCCGCCAGTTTGATGTTGAAGTGCTCGGCCACGCGGCGCTGGATTTCGTCGATCGTAACGCGGCGGTCGTTGGCGCGGAGCAAATCCTGGAGCAGCTCCTGGACGGTTTCCAGCGTGAGATCGCGGCGGACCAGTTGGGTGTGCGCCCCGATGCGATTGAGAGCGCCTTCGAGCTCGCGGACGTTCGAGGTGATCTTGTGGGCGAGGAACTCCATGATCTTCTGCGGCAGTTCGAGGCCCATCTGCTCGCCCTTGGCCTGCAGAATGCCGAGCCGCAGCTCGTAAGTCGTCGGGTGGATATCGGCGACGAGACCCCAGCCGAGCCGCGAGCGCATGCGCTCCTCGAGGCCTTC
>JASHUW010000428.1 GCA_030039815.1 Alphaproteobacteria bacterium | reverse complement strand
GAGGCCGGCGAGGTGCAGCCGGCGCTCGTCGAAGACGCGCGACAGGCCGCGGGCGAGACGCGCCGCCTTGCCGTCGAGCTCGGCGACGAGGTCGAGCCTGACCGGCACCGCCATCTCAGCGGCGGCGGTCGGGGTCGGCGCGCGGCGGTCGCTGGCGTGGTCGATGAGGGTCGTGTCGGTCTCGTGGCCGACCGCCGAGATCAGCGGGATCGCCGAGGTCGCCGCGGCGCGCACGACGATCTCCTCGTTGAACGCCATCAAATCTTCGAGGCTGCCGCCGCCGCGCGCGACAATGATGAGGTCGGGCCGCGGCACGGCTCCGCCGGGGGTCAGGCGGTTGAAGCCGTCGATCGCCGCAGCGACCTGCGCCGCCGCGCCTTCTCCCTGCACCGCGACCGGCCAGACCAGCACGCGGCGCGGGAAGCGGTCGGACAGGCGGTGCAGGATGTCGCGGATGACCGCGCCGGTCGGCGAGGTGACGACGCCGATGACGCCCGGCAGGAACGGCAGCTTCTTCTTGCGCTCGGCGGCGAAGAGACCCTCGGCGGCGAGCCGCTTGCGACGGTCCTCGAGGAGCTTCAGCAGCGCGCCGATTCCCGCCAGCTCGATCGAATCGACGATCAGCTGGTACTTCGAGCGGCCGGGATAGGTGGTGAGGCGGCCGGTGGCGACGACCTCCATCCCGTCCTCGGGTTGGAGCGAGAGGCGCATCGCGGTCGTGCGCCAGCACACCGCGTCGAGCACGGCATCCGCGTCTTTCAGCGAGAAATAGCAATGACCCGAGCCGTGTCGCTTCCAGCCGCTGACCTCGCCGCGCACGCGGACAAGGGAAAATTTGTCCTCGATCGAACGGCGAAGCGCTGCCGCGAGCTCGGAGACGGTATATTCCGGCTGGTTCCCCTGCTGGTTCGACGGGGGGCCGGTGAAGGCGTCGGCAGCAAACGGCAGATCATTCATCGCGTGATTATAGAGGAGCGGGGGGACACTCGCTAATGCGCATCCTCGTCGTTGGCTCCGGGGGTAGGGAGCACGCCCTCGTCTGGGCGATCGCGGCCTCGCCGCTGGTCGACAAGGTCTTCTGCGCGCCGGGCAATGCCGGCATCGCCGAGGAAGCCGAATGCGTGCCGATCGGCGTCATGGATACGGACGGGATCGTGGCTTTCTGCAAGAGAGAGGCGATCGACCTCGTCGTCGTCGGGCCGGAGGCGCCGCTGGTCGCGGGGCTGGTCGATGTGTTGGAGGCGGAAGGCATCGCCGCGTTCGGGCCGAGCAAGGCGGCAGCCGCGCTCGAAGGCTCCAAGGGCTTTATGAAAGATTTATGCGCGCGTGAGGGCATTCCGACTGCGGAGTACGGCCAATTCACCGATCCACTGGCGGCGAAGGTATTTGTGAACGCACGTGGAAAGCCAATGGTTGTGAAGGCTGACGGGTTGGCGGCAGGAAAGGGCGTCATCGTCGCTGACACGCTCGGCGCGACGATTTCCTCGATCGACTTGATCATGGGCAGCAACGTTTTCGGGCCGGCAGGCGAGAAGATCATCGTTGAAGAGGTGTTGGTCGGCGAGGAGGCGAGCTTCTTCGCGCTGTGCGACGGGGTGCACGCGCTGCCGCTGGCTTCGGCGCAGGACCATAAGCGTGTCGGCGACGGCGATACCGGTCCCAATACCGGCGGGATGGGCGCCTACAGCCCCTGCCCGGCGGTAACGCCGGAAATCGAAGCGGACGTCATGCAGCGCATCGTGCTGCCGACGGTGCGGGCGATGGCGCGGGATGGAAGGCCGTTCAAGGGCGTGCTGTTCGCCGGGCTGATGCTGACGGCGGAGGGGCCAAAGCTGCTCGAATTCAATGTGCGGTTCGGCGATCCCGAGTGCCAGGCGCTGATGATGCGGCTGCAGAGCGACATCGTGCCGGCGCTGCTGGCGGCGCGCGACGGGGTGCTCAACCGCGTCGATCTGCGCTGGTACGAAGAGGCCGCGATCTGCGTGGTGATGGCGGCGAACGGCTATCCCGACGATCCGCAGCGCGGCACGGAAATCCGCGGGCTCGACGCCGCCGGCGAGGACCTCGACGTCAAGATTTTCCACGCCGGGACGAGGCGGGAGGGCGAGCGCCTCCTCGCCGATGGCGGGCGGGTGCTCGGGGTGACCGCAACCGGGCCGGACCTCGCCGCCGCCCGCGAGCGCGCCTACCGCGCGATCGATCGCATCGATTGGCCCGGTGGGTTTTGCCGCCGGGATATCGGCAAGCGTGGCGCGTCCTAGGCGGCGCGTTCCGGCGCCTGGATGCGGCGCGGCCAGCCGCGCTCCTGGTGCACGCAGGCATAGCAGCCGCTGACCTGCAATTCGATCAGCGTCTCCGAGGCGTTGGTCAGCTCGCGGGCGCAGGCGAGCGCCTCGGGGAGCGTGCTGAAAGAGCGCGTCGGCCCGACGACGGCGCCGTCGAGGAGCCAGGTGAAACGGCCGTCGTAGCTGATCGTGACACGGTTCATCGCCGGTCTCCCGCAAACTGGCGCGCCACGAGGTGCACATGACGGCGGTCGCCGCCGGTCTCGGCCAACGCGAAGCGCAGCGCCGCCTGCCGGGTCAGAAACGTGCCGCCGGTGAGGCCGCCGCGGTCGCGCGCGGTCCAGCGGCCGAGCCGGTCATGCTCAATGTCGAAGTCGTAGGAAGTGGTTACCGGTCGAGGAACAAAGTCGCTCATCTTGCTCACGCCGTTGTTGAACAGCGACGGTA
>JASHUW010000427.1 GCA_030039815.1 Alphaproteobacteria bacterium | reverse complement strand
CCGAGCCGGTCGGCCAGCTCGCGGCTGGTCCAGTTCTGGCCGCGTTCGTCGAGCGCGACGAGACGCGCCCCGGCCGGCAGCGCGGCGAGGATCAGTTCCGCCTCGCGCGCCTGCAATTGCGCGGGCGGCAGCTTGCGTTTCTCGTCGAGCTCGACGATCGCGGGCGGCGGGTTGAGACGACCGGAGTAGAGCGATTGCAAATCGCCCAGCGCGCCGCGCCGCTGCTTGCCGATGGCGAGGATGAGAATCCTGATGGCGACGATCTCCCCGGCCGACCCTCACCCGCCTCGCGCCGGTGGCGCTCGGCACCCTCTTCCGCTCGGCGGAAGAGGGAAGCTATTGCCCCGCCGCGCCGGCGCTGGGAAGCGCCGTACCCCACATCTTTTCGAGATTGTAGTGTGCGCGGACTTCGGGCCGGAATAGATGGACGATCACGTCGCCGGCGTCGATCAGCACCCAATCGCCCTGCGCCTTGCCTTCGACCGAGGAGCGCCATTTCTTGGGCAGCGCTTCGAGCAGGTGGTCGGTCAGCGCGGTCACCTGACGCGCCGAGCGGCCGCTGGCGATCACCATGTAATCGGCGATGTCGGTCTTGCCGGTGAGATCGATGGTTACGATGTCCTCGGCCTTGCCGTCTTCCAGGCTGGCGAGGATCGTCGGCAGCAGCGCCGACGGGTGGGCGGATGGCGCCTTGCGGCGGCGTGCCGGCAGTGCGGTGACCGTCGTGCTCTCCTTCGGTTTTTCCGCGGGCTTACGCGCACGGGCGACCTGCCGCTTGCGGATCTCGGTCGCCGAGCGCGGGTCAAGCCTCGTGTGGAAGAACGTCCAAGCGGGAGGGTCCATCTCTGGCAGATCGCGTGCGGCGTCGCCGGGGATACGGGCGTGGGCAAAGCGCTGCGCCGCCTTGCCGGCAAGCGCGCGCAGCGAGGTTTGGGGCCGGTCGAAGACGGCGACCGGCACGCGTTCCATCAGCTCCACCCAGCGCTTCCAGCGCGGCAATTGCGCGAGGTTGTCGGCGCCCATCAACCAGACGAAGCGCGTCCGCGGGAAGCGCCGTTCGAGCGCGGCGACGGTGTCGGCGGTGTAGAGCGTGCCGAGCGAGGCCTCGACCGCGCTCACCACGATGCGCGGATGGCCTTGCGCACGCGCCACCGCGCCGGCAAGCCGCTTGGCGAACGGCGCCATGCCCTTGACCGGCTTCAGCGGGTTCTGCGGCGAGACGAGCCACCACACCTCGTCGAGGTCGAGGCGCCGCAGCGCCAGCAGGCTGATGTGCAGATGGCCGCCATGGGCCGGGTTGAAGGAGCCGCCCAGCAGGCCGATGCGGCGGGGCGGCCGACCGTAGAGCATGCTCAGGGGCGCACCTGACCGTTGCCGCGCACGAGGTATTTATACGTCGTCAGCTCGGCGGCGCCGACCGGCCCGCGCGGCGGCAGGCGCTGGGTCGAAATGCCGATCTCCGCCCCCATGCCAAACTCGCCGCCGTCGGCGAACTGGGTCGAGGCGTTGACCAGCACGATCGCGCTGTCGACCTCTTTCAGGAACCGCTCGGCGACGGCCTCGTCCTCGGTGACGATGGCGTCGGTATGGTGCGAGCCGTAGCGCGCGATGTGCTCGATCGCGCCGGCGACGCCATCGACCATGCGCACCGCGAGGATCGCATCGAGATATTCGGTGCGCCAATCTTCTTCGGTGGCCGCGCCGATCTCGTTGCCGAGCGCCCGAACCTCGGCGTCGCCGCGCAGCTCACAGCCGGCCTGGCGCAGCGCGGCGAGGATCGGCGGCAGCATCGCCTTGGCCTTGCGGTCGACCAGCAGCGTCTCGGTCGCGCCACAGATCGAGACGCGGCGCATCTTGGCGTTGAGCGCGATCGCCCGCGCCTTCTCCGGATCGGCCGCGCCGTCGATATAGGTGTGGCAGAGACCTTCGAGATGGGCGATGACCGGGATGCGGCTTTCGCGCTGCACCCGCTCGATCAGCGACGCGCCGCCGCGCGGCACGATGATGTCGATGACCCCGCTCATGCCGAGCATGTAGCCGACGGCGTCACGGTCGCGGGTCGGCACCAGCTGGATCGCCGCTTCCGGCAGACCGCCGGCGCGCAAGCCGTCCTGCAGCGCGGCGACCAGCGCGCGCGAGGAATGAAAGCTCTCCGACCCGCCGCGCAGGATCACGGCGTTGCCGGATTTGAGCGCGATCGCGCCGGCATCGGCGGTCACGTTGGGCCGGCTCTCATAAATGATGCCGATGACCCCGAGCGGCACCGCGACGCGCGAAATCCTCAGCCCGTTGGGGCGGGTGCGCTCGTCAAGCACGCGGCCGATCGGGTCGGGCAGCGCGGCGATATCCTCTAGCCCCTTGGCGATGCCTTCGAGCCGCTTCGGGTCGAGCGCGAGACGGTCGATCAGCGCCGCGCCGATGCCGTTGGCTTTGGCGGCGGCGACGTCCTCGGCATTGGCGGCGAGGATTTCGTCCTGCCGGCGGCGTACCGCGGCGGCTGCAGCCGTCAGCGCAGTCACCTTCGCTTGCGGCGAGGCCAGCGCGAGCCTT
>JASHUW010000426.1 GCA_030039815.1 Alphaproteobacteria bacterium | reverse complement strand
ATTCGCGCCAGGTCCGCCCGGGGTTTCTGTTCGCCGCGCTGCAGGGCGCGGCGACGGACGGCCGCCGCTTCGCCGGCGAGGCCGTGGCCAACGGAGCCGTCGCGATCCTGACCGACGACCCGGCCGCGCTCGCGCTCGACGACGACGCGCGGCGGCGGGTGGCCGTCATCGCCGATGCCAACCCGCAGCGCCGGCTGGCGGTGATGGCGTCGCGCTTCTACCCGAGCCGGCCGGCGACCATCGCCGGGGTCACCGGCACCAACGGCAAGACCTCAGTCGTGCATTTCACGCGCGAAATCTGGCAGGCGCTGGGGCGCAAATCGGCGAGCCTCGGCACGCTGGGTTGGGTCGCGGGCGCGGAGCGCCATCCCGGCTCGCTGACCACGCCCGATCCGGTGGCGCTGCACCGGACCCTGACCGAGCTTGCTGGGCGCGGCATCGATTGCGCCGCGATCGAGGCGTCGAGCCACGGACTGGCGCAGTTCCGGCTCGACGGCATCGCATTCGCCGCCGCGGCCTTTACCAACCTGACGCGCGACCATCTCGACTATCACGGCGACATGGAATCCTACCGTGCCGCCAAGGAGCGCCTGTTCACCGCGCTGCTCGCGCCCGGCGGCACCGCCGTGCTCAACGCCGACAGCCCGGAATTCGCGCATTTCGCCGCGCTGATGGCGGCGCGGGGCCGCAAGGTCATCGCCTACGGCAAGGATGCGGCGGCCGGCCTCAGACTGGTCGGCCGCGAGACCCGCCAGGACGGGCAGCGGGTCAGCATCAGCCTCTTCGGCATGCTGCACCATGTCGAACTGAAGCTGATCGGCGAGTTCCAGGCGATGAACGTGCTGGCAGCGCTAGGGTTAGCGATCGCCACCGGCAGCGATGTCGCTAAAGCCGCGGCGGCGCTCACCGCGCTGACGACGGTACCCGGACGGATGCAGTTCGTTGGCGAATTCAACGGCGCCGCGATCTTCGTCGACTACGCCCATACGCCCGATGCGCTGAGAACCGTGCTGAGTGCGGCGCGGCCGCATACCTCCGGGAAGCTTATCGTGGTGTTCGGCGCCGGCGGCGACCGCGACCCCGGCAAGCGGCCGATGATGGGCCAAGCCTGCGCCGATACCGCCGATATTCTTTACGTCACCGACGACAATCCGCGCAGCGAGAACCCCACGGCGATTCGCCGAGCGATCCTCGCCGCCGCGCCGGGCGCGACCGAAATCGGCGACCGGCGCGAGGCGATTTTTGCCGCAACCGCCGCGCTGAAACCTGGCGACGTGCTGGTCATCGCCGGCAAGGGGCATGAGACGGGTCAGATCGTCGGTCGCGAAACCCTGCCGTTCGATGATGCCGCGGTCGCCGGCGAGGCGATCGCCGCGGCAATCGCGCGGCGAACGGCATCATGAGGCGGGCGCATGACGGGTTGTGGCGCCGCGGCGATGCGACTATGCGTTACGCTTCGCCCCACCGGCACGTTTCTCCTCATCGCGCGGCAGCGGGAGCAGCCGCACCTTAAAGAAAACAGACCGCATGCTTTATCTGCTGCTCTACCCGCTTGCCGACCAGTTTCACGCGTTCAACCTGTTCCGCTACATCACCTTCCGCTCGGGCGGCGCGGTGGTCACGGCGCTGCTCATCAGCTTCATCTGCGGGCCCTCGGTCATCGCCTGGCTCAAATCGAAGCAGGGCGAAGGCCAGCCGATCCGCGACGACGGCCCGCAAAGCCACCTGATCCGCAAGAAGGGCACGCCCACGATGGGCGGCTTCCTGATCCTCTTGGCGCTGACCATCTCCACCTTGCTGTGGGCCGATCTCGCCAACCCCTATGTGTGGATCGCGCTCTTGGTCACGGTCGCGTTCGGCCTGATCGGGTTTTTCGACGACTACCGCAAGCTGACCCGCCGGTCGCATCGCGGGGTTTCCGGCCGGAGCAAGCTACTGCTCGAAATCGC
Source organism: Alphaproteobacteria bacterium (assembly GCA_030039815.1). Lineage (GTDB taxonomy): Bacteria > Pseudomonadota > Alphaproteobacteria > ATCC43930 > CGMCC-115725 > DATARH01. Next base: position 2,241 of record JASHUW010000426.1, on the reverse strand, counting down.
CATCGCCGCCGTCGCCTGCATCGTGCTCGCCGCGGTCGTACACCAACCCTTCGCCAACGAAGTCGCGGTCCCGTTCTTCAAGAACGCGCTACTGAACCTCGGGTGGTTCTTTGTCGCGTTCGGCGTGTTGGTGATCGTCGGCGCGTCGAACTCGGTCAATCTGACCGACGGGCTCGACGGGCTGGCGATCGTGCCGACCATGATCGCCGCCGGCTGCTTCGCGTTTATCGCCTATATGGTCGGCAACGCGACCTTTGCCGCGTATCTGCAGCTCTACCATATCCCGCACGCCGACGAGCTTTCGGTGTTCTGCGGCGCGATGGTCGGCGCGGGGCTCGGCTTCCTGTGGTTCAATGCGCCGCCGGCGATGGTGTTCATGGGCGATACCGGCTCGCTGTCGCTGGGCGGCGCGCTCGGCACGCTGAGCATCATCACCAAGCACGAGCTGGTGCTGGCGATCATTGGCGGCTTGTTCGTGCTGGAGGCGGTGTCGGTGATCGTGCAGGTGGCGAGCTTCAAGCTGACCGGCCGTCGCGTCTTTCGCATGGCGCCGTTGCACCATCATTTCGAGCAGAAAGGCTGGGAGGAGCCGACGGTCGTCATCCGTTTCTGGATCATCGCCTCGATCCTGGCCATCGCCGGACTGGCGACCTTGAAACTGCGGTGATGCGATGATCCCGGTGCCCGGGTTCGAGGGTCGCAAGGTCGCGGTGCTCGGCCTCGCCCGCTCCGGGCGCGCCGCGGTGGCGGCGCTGGATGCGGGCGGCGCCGAGGTGCTGGCCTGGGACGACAGCGAAAAGACCCGCTCCGGCATCGCGGCGGAGCTACCGCTCGTCGACCTGGCGAAGGCCGACTGGCGCGAGGTCGCCGCGCTGATGCTGTCGCCCGGCATCCCGCACAGCTTCCCGCGCCCGCATCCGGCGGTGGTCGCGGCGCGCGCAGCCGGCATACCGATCATCGGCGATATCGAGCTGCTGGGCCGCGCCCAACCCGCCGCGCGGTATATCGGCATCACCGGCACCAACGGCAAATCCACGACCACGGCGCTGATCGGCCATATCCTCGCCAGCGCCGGCGAGACGGTCGAAGTCGGCGGCAACCTCGGTCCGCCGGCGCTCGGCCTCAAGCCGCTCGATGCCGGCGGCACCTATGTGCTCGAAATGAGCTCGTTCCAGCTCGAACTGGTCGAGACCCTCGCCTTCGACATCGCCGTGCTGCTCAACATCACGCCCGATCATCTCGACCGGCATGGCGACATGGCTGGCTACGTCGCGGCCAAGAAACGGATTTTCGCGCGGCAAGGCGACGACGCCACTGCGGTCGTCGGGGTCGACGACGCCATCTGCCGCGAGATCGCGGCAGAGCTATGCCGCGACGGCCATCGGCGGGTCGTGCCGGTTTCGGTCAAGGAGGTCGTGCGCGACGGCGTCTATGTCGAGGATGGCTGGCTGGTCGACGCGATGGAGGGTTCGCCGGAGCGCGTTTTCGACCTGCGGCAAGCGCCCCTTCTGCCGGGCGGCCACAACGCGCAGAACGCCGCCGCCGCCTACGCCGTGGCGCGGCGCGCCGGGCTTGCGCCGGAAATGGTGGCGGCTAGGATTCGCACCTTTCCCGGGCTCATGCACCGTCAAGAACTGGTAGATACGATCGACGGCGTACGCTATATCAATGATTCGAAGGCCACCAACGCCGACGCTACCGAAAAGGCGCTCGCGTGCTACGAAGCGATCTATTGGATCGCCGGCGGTCTTCCAAAGGCGGGTGGGATCACGTCGCTGGCGCCGTATTTCAAGCGCTTGCGGCATGCGTTCCTGATCGGGAACGCAATGGAGGAGTTCGCGACGACGCTCGACGGCACGGTCTCATACACACGCTGCGGCGACCTCGCGAGCGCCGTCGCGGCAGCTTCCGACCGAGCGCGCGGCGAGCACGTCCCGGACGCGGTCGTGCTGTTGTCGCCGGCCTGCGCCTCCTATGACCAGTTCCCCAATTTCGAGGTGCGCGGCGACACATTCCGCCGGCTGGTCGGCACGTTGCCGGGAGCGCATGCGCAATGAGGTTCAACCGCCTCGATCAGAGCCCGGTGGCACGCTGGTGGTGGACGGTCGATCGCTGGAGCCTCGGCGCACTGCTCGCGCTGATCGCGATCGGTGCCACGCTGAGCATGACCGCGAGCCCGCCGGTCGCGGTGCGCATCGGCTACGACCCGATGCACTTCGTGAAGCGTCATTTGCTGGCGGT
>JASHUW010000425.1 GCA_030039815.1 Alphaproteobacteria bacterium | reverse complement strand
GCGAATTCGTTCGACCGACGCGAGGCGGAAAGTTCCGCCTATCCGCGCACCCCACCACAATCGGGAGGGGCGCGATGAGGAGCGTGGGCGAACGCTTCACCCCCGTCCAACGCTGCCTGCACTGGCTGATGGCGGCGATGGTGCTGGCGATGCTGTTTATCGGCATCGGCATGGTGTCGACGCTGCACCCGAAATTTCTGACCCTGATCGCGATCCACCGGCCGCTCGGCATCGCGATCCTCGTGCTGGCGGTGCTGCGGCTCGGCGTACGCCTGCGCCGGGGCGCGCCGCCGCTGCCCGCCGACCTGCCGTGGTGGATGGCGGCCGGCGCCAAGGCCTCGCATGTCGTGCTGTACGTCCTGCTGATCGCGATGCCGCTCGTCGGCTGGTCGATGCTCTCGGCCGGCGGCTACCCGATCGTGCTCTACGGGCCGATCCGCCTGCCGCCGATCGCGCCGCACGACGCTGCGCTCTATGCGTTTCTGCGCACCGCGCACACCTATCTCGCCTATCTCTTCTTGGCGACGATCCTCATGCATGTCGCCGCCGCGCTGTTCCACGCCCTGATCCGCCGCGACGGCGTCTTTCGCAGCATGGCGCCCTGACGGGCAGCCGCTTCCCGTTCACCCGCCGGCGCGGCTCATCAGCATCTGGCCATAGGGCGCGTAGGCCGCCGGACGGCTGGCGGCGTGGTGGGTGAGGATGGTCATCACGTCGCGGCGCATCTCCTGAAGCGGGTCGCTGTCATAGACCCAGCGCGCGCCGCTGAGCTCGCACAGGCGCTCCATCGCCCAGCCGACCTGGTGCTGCGCGTAGACCATGTCGCGCCGCGCCCTGAGCGCCTCGGCGGCAGTGATCTTGCGCCCGGTGTCGACCTCGGCGGTGCTGTGGTCGCGCCCGTGATGCAGCAGCAAAAGCGCGCTGTCGATCGCCGCGGCGGCCTCGCCGATCGTCGCCTGGACGTGCTCCGACTCGGCCATCCGGTTGACGCCGCGCGAGATGCGGGTGGAGAGGTCGCGGCAGACGATTTCCAGCGCGCGAGCAGCGGTCGCGATCGCCACCGGCGGCAGCGAATAGGAGACGAGGTAGCCGCGCGGCGCGCGCACGACGGGGTAATCCGGGTGCACCGCGGCGCCGGGCGGGGTGCCGGCGAAGAGGTCGGCGACCATCACGTGGCGGTGCTCGGGGACAAACACGTCCTTCAGCAGCAATGACTTGCTGCCGGTGCCGGCAAGGCCCAGCACATGCCAGTCGTCGACGACCTCGATCTCGGAAAGCGGCACCAGCAGGTAGGCGACGCTGTGCGCGTCGCCCATCTCGCCGAGGAACACGCCGAGGATCGCCCATTGCGCATAGTCGCAGCCGCTGGAGAACGGGAACTTGCCCGAGACCCGCCACCCGCCCGCCACCTTCTTCGCGACGGCGCGCGGCGCCAGCGACGACGAGGCGACCGCGCTCGGGTTGTCGCCCCACACCTCGATTTGCGCCTTCTCGGGATATTGCGCGACGATCCACTGGTGCTCGGCCAGCACCGCATAGACCCAGCCCGACGAGGCGCAACCCCAGGTCAGCTCCTCGGTGATGCGCGAGAACAGGCTGAACCGGCCTTGCAGCCCGCCAAAGCGCCGCGGCTGGAGGATGTTGACGATGCCGGCCGCGTGGTAATCGGCGATCGTCTCGGGCGGCATCATGCGCCGCCGCGTGGCTTCGGGGGCGCGCTCGGCGAGACGCGGCACCAGCGCCCGCGCACGGTTCAAGAGCTCGCGCTCGGAATCCGGCAGCGCGCTGTCGTCGCCGGAGCGGGGGACATCATTGCGGTTCATATTTTGAGTTCACTCAGCTCGTCTTTCCCGCGCAAGCGGGATTCCAGGGGCAAGCGACAAAGCGGTCGCCCCCGGACCCCCGCTTCCGCGGGAGTGACGAAAAATTCGTACGCAATGTGACCATCAGATCGCGCTGCGCCGGCTGGTGGCGCCGCCATCGATGGTGATAATCGAGCCGGTGGTGTAGCCCGAGACCTGGTCGGAAGCGACGAAGGCGACCATCCAGGCGATCTCCTCGGGCTTGGCGACGCGGCCGAAGGCGTGACCCTTCATCAGCTCTTCCCAGCGGTTTTCGTCGCCGAGCACGTCGCGGGCGCGGGTCTTGGTCAGGGTGACGAGCCGCTCGGTCAAGACCGGGCCGGGGTTGATGCCGACGACGCGCAGGTTGTCGCGCGGCGCGGCGCCGCCCATCGCGCGCGTGAAGGCCATCAAGGAGGCGTTGCCCGACGAGCCGGCGATGTAGTTGACGTCCGGGTTCTCGCCCGCCGAGCCCAGGATGTTGACGATGACGCCGTGGCCGCGCTCGCGCATCTGCGCATAGAAGCGGCGCGTCATGTTGACGTAGCCGAAGACCTTGAGGTCCCAGGCGGTGCGCCAGCGATCCTCGGTCACCGCGTCGAGATTGCCGCCGGGGATGGCGCCGGCATTGTTGACGAGGATGTCGATATCGGTGCACTCGGCGGCGAGCTTGTCGACATTGCGGCCGTCGCTGAGGTCGAGCGCGAAGACCCGCACGCCGACATTGTGCTTGGCGGCGATCTCCGACCGCGCCTTTTCGAGATCGGCGGCGGTGCGCGACACCAGCGCGACGTCGCAGCCCTCCTCGGCCAGCACCTCGGCGCAGGCCCGCCCGATGCCCTTCGACGCGCCGGTGATCAGCGCCTTCTTGCCGCGTAGACCCAGTTCCATGCGTTCCTCCCGAAGATCCTACAGCACCGACGCCCGGCTGGTGCCGCCGCCGTCGACGGTGACGATCGTCCCGGTTGTGTAGCCCGAACGGTCGGAGGCGAGGAACGCCGCCATGTTGGCGATCTCGGTGGCGGTCGCGGCGCGGCCGAACGCCATGTGGCTCGTCAGCTCGCGCCAGCGCTCGGGATCGCCGAATTTCGGGGTCGCCTCGCGCTTGAGGCGCGTCACCATGCGGTCAGTTTCGACCGGGCCGGGGTTGAGGCCGACGACCCTGAGCCCGTCATTCGGCGCGGTGCCGCCGAGCGCGCGGCTGAACGCCATCATCGCGGCGTTGCCGGTCGAGCCGCAGGCATAGCTCGACTGCACCGCTTCGCCCGCCGCGCCGATGATGTTGATGATGACCCCCGAGCGGCGCGCCGCCATCAGCGCGTAGAAGCGGCGCGTCATGTTGATGTAGCCGAAGACCTTGAGGTCCCATGCCTCGCGCCAGCGCGCCTCGTCGATTTCGGCGATCGTGCCGCGCGGAATCGCGCCGGCATTGTTCACGAGGATGTCGATGTCCGGGCATTCGGCGGCGAGGATGTCGGCATTCTTGCTGTCCGACAGGTCCATCGCGAAAGTTCGCACCGCGACATTGCTGGCGCTGAGGATTTTCGCCTTCGCAGCATCGAGATCGGCCTGGGTGCGCGAGACGATGGCGACGTCGCAGCCCTCGGCCGCCAGCACCTCGGCGCAGGCGCGGCCGATGCCGCGCGACGCGCCGGTGACCAGCGCTTTACGCCCGCGCAATCCAAGATCCATGCCCGCCTCCTCGACACGCAATGGTCATCCGCCGATCTTAGCCTCACATGAAATTGCTGCGTCGAATTTCTGCAGGTAAATGCCCACTTCACTCTTCGACGTCAGATATTGGAGGCTCCCCCCATGGCCAAGATGCGCGTCGCCCAGGTTCCCCACGCGAAAGGTGCTTTCGAGCTCGTCGAACGCGACATCTCCGAGCCCGCCGCCGGGCAAATCCGCATCAAGGTCGAGGCTTGCGGTGTCTGTCACAGCGACAGCATGACCAAGGACGGGTTGTACCCGGGCATCACCTATCCGCGCGTGCCGGGTCACGAGGTGATCGGCCATGTCGACGCGATCGGCCCGGAGGTGCACGGCTGGAAGCGCGGCGACCGCGCCGGGGTCGGCTGGCATGGCGGCAGTTGCGGCTATTGCCACGCGTGCCGACGCAACGACGCCTTTGCCTGCGAGACCGAGAACCTGGTCACCGGCATCACCCATGACGGCGGGTACGGCGAATACATGATCGCGCCGGCGAGCTCGGTGGCGCACGTGCCCGATGGCCTCGCCGCCACCGATGCCGGGCCGCTGATGTGCGCCGGCATTACCACCTTTAACGCGCTGCGCAATTCCGGCGCGCGGCCGGGCGACCTTGTCGCCGTGCACGGCATTGGCGGGCTCGGGCATCTCGGCGTGCAATATGCCCGCAAGCTCGGCTTCGAGACTGCGGCGGTGGCGCGCGGCGCCGACAAGGCGCCCCTGGCTCATGAGCTTGGCGCGCATCACTATATTGACAGCGCCGCCGAGGACGCCGCCGCGGCGCTGCAAAAGCTCGGCGGCGCCAAGGCGATCCTCGCCACGGTGACGAGCGGCGAGGCGATGGCGCAAATCCAGGGAGGGCTCGGCATCAACGGCACGCTGATGGTGATCGGCGCGGTGCCTGCGCTCAACGCTGACACGCTGTTCCTGCTGCGCGGCCGGCGCTCGATCAAGGGCTGGTATTCGGGAGTGGCGAGCGATTCCGAGGACACGCTCGCGTTCAGCCAGCTCAACGGCGTCAAGTCGATGAACGAGGTCTATCCGCTGTCGCGCGTTGCCGAAGCCTATGAGCGGATGATGAGCGGCCGGGCACGGTTTCGCGTCGTGCTGACGATGGAAGGGTGATCGATCCGCTTGGCGTGTCCCGGCGGTTTTGCCAAAGTAGCGCCATGCCGAACGAAACGGGCGCTGCCACCTTGAAACGCATGCTCGCCGAGGCGAAGCGCGCGGTCATCTTCACCGGCGCCGGGATCTCGACCGAAAGCGGGATCCCCGATTTCCGCAGCCCGGGCGGCATCTGGACCCAGATGGCGCCGATTTATTTCGACGAGTTCATGGCCTCGCAGGAAGCGCGCAACGAGACCTGGCGGCGGCGCTTCGCGATGGAGGACATCTTCCGCGCCGCCGAGCCCAACCGCGGCCACCGCGCGGTCGACGCGCTGGTGCGGCGCGGCAAGGTGTCGTGCGTCATCACCCAGAACATCGATGGGTTGCACGAGCTGTCGGGGGTGCCGCGCGACAAGATCGTCGAGCTGCACGGCAACACGACATACGCGACCTGCCTCGATTGCGGCGAGCGCTATGAGATCGCCGAGCTGCGCGCGACCTTCGAGCGCGACGGCGCGGTACCGCCCTGCGACAAATGCCTCGGCCACGTGAAGACCGCGACCGTCTCGTTCGGCCAGGCGATGCCAGTGCTGGCGATGCAGCGCGCGCAGCGAGAGACGCTGGCCTGCGACCTCTTCATCGTGCTCGGCTCGTCGCTGGTGGTGTACCCGGCCGCCGGGTTCCCGCAGATCGCCAAGGAAAACGGCGCGCGGCTCGTCATCGTCAACCGCGAGGAGACCGGGCTCGACCGCATCGCCGATCTCGTGTTGCATGAGCCGATCGGCGACACGCTGGGCGAGGCGGTCGGCGTCAACTGAAACGGGAG
>JASHUW010000424.1 GCA_030039815.1 Alphaproteobacteria bacterium | reverse complement strand
GAGGAAGTAAGGCAGCTCAAATACGTGGTTAATTTTGCAAAGACTTGTTGTTCTTTCGCACCCCGTCTGCACAGTACAGGCCGCGACGTCGTGAGTACGATGCATAGTCTGATGGGCATATTTCGCGGAAGCCCTGGCTGCCTGTAGCTCCGGTGGCCAGGGCTTTTCGTTGCAGGGGGCGCGTAGCTCAGTGGTAGAGCGCCGCTCTTACGCAGCGGAGGTCGGAGGTTCAATTCCTTCCCGGCGCCCACCAAGGAGCCCAGAGTCCCTGGACAATCGTGCTACCTCTTGGCGTGTGCGGTGGCGCACGACAGCGCTTCAAAAGGATGGAGGCGGCGTGCCGGGGTCCTTGTTCGCTTTGAGTGATCTGCACATTTCGCACGAGGCAAACTGGCAAATCGTCCTCAACCTTCACCCGGAGATGGCTGACGACTGGCTGATCGTCGCGGGTGACGTCGGTGAGACCTTTGGCGACGTTGAAACGGCCCTGCAGCTGCTGCGGCACCGCTACGCCAGAGTAATATGGGCGCCGGGTAATCATGAGCTCTGCACGCTCCCTCACGATCCGGTCCGGTTGCGCGGCGAGGCCCGTTACCAAGCACTCGTCCAGATGTGCCGGAATAACGGCGTCCTCACGCCCGAGGACGAGTTCGCGGTCAGGTCAGGCCCGACGGGGCCATTGACGATCGTGCCTCTCTTCCAGCTCTATGATTACTCCTGGCTCGCACCAGGCACGACAACGAAGAAGGAGTCCATGAACTACGCGTACCGCACGGGTGTGGTCTGCACCGACGAGATGTTGCTTTACTCGACCCCTTACGCAGATCGCGAGTCCTGGTGTGACGCCCGACTGAGGGAATCCAAACGTCGGCTGTTCGCCCTCGGCCACGACGTGCGGACGGTGCTTGTAAGCCACTGGCCACTAGTACGCTAGCCGACAAATGTGCTGCGGTTTCCCGAGTTCGCGCAGTGGTGCGGCACCACCCGGACTGTCGATTGGCACACTCGGTTTCGAGCCGAGGTTGCTGTCTATGGCCATTTGCATATCCCGCGCACGACCCATTGCGACGGCGTCCGCTTCGAAGCGCTCTCACTCGGCTACCCGAGCGAATGGGGTAAGCGCGCCAAGTCCCCACTGATACCGAGGAAGGTGCTTGGAGGATGATCGGACAGCTACTACCCGCCGGCGTAGTGGCCGTCGAGGCCTTTGAGGACGTGCCAGGCGAACCGGAATTCCCGGGTGAGGAAGATCTGGTCGTGAACGCGATCGAGAGCCGCCGCCGCGAATTCGCCACTGCCCGCCGCTGCGCCCGCGAGGCCCTCGCGAGGTTCGGACATGCACCTGCACCGATCCGCCGCGGCTCAAACCGCGAACCGCTGTGGCCACCCGGGCTGGTCGGAAGCATTACTCACACCACCGGTTATCGGGGCGCCGCGGTCGCGCCTCGAAGCGTCGTCGCAAGCGTCGGCATCGACACCGAGCAGGACGACCCACTACCGGACGATGTCGAGGAAGCGGTAACTGTTCGCCGCGAGCCGGAAATGCTCGCGGCATTGGCCCTCGCGTTTCCGTTGACGCAGTGGGGGCGGTTGCTGTTCAGCGCGAAGGAGTCCATCTACAAGGCCTGGTATCCGCTGACCGGCCGCTGGCTCGGCTTCGAAGACACTTGCCTAACAATTGACCCGGCGGGAGCATTCGCAGCGACGCTATTGATCGACGGTGCCCGCACGGACCGTGGACCACCGCTGACCGAGCTTCAGGGCCGTTTCTTGATAGCGCGCGGCCTGATCGCGACCGCGGTGACTGTGCCGCCCTAACGCTGCCGACTGTGCTGATCTGCAGATAGTCGGCGAGGTCAGCAGCCGGTCCATCCCATTAGACTGGGGAGTGCCGCTTTGGCCGGGGAATGCGCCGAACGAAAGCTCAATCTCGCCGCGAGGCTGCTCACAGCCGCAGCCCTCCTCTTGTGGTGCGGCGCCGCCGCGGCGCAGGAGCTGGTACATTTCCCCTCATCCGACGTTAACGGTCCGGGACGGCCCGCGACGGTGCTCGACGGCTATCTGTTGCGGCCGGCCGGCGACGGTCGGCATCCCGCAGTGGTCTTCCTGCACGGGTGCGGCGGTCTCTTCGGCGGCGGTCTCTTCGACCGCATGAGAGGACTGATCGAGCCGGGCGAGCGCGATTGGGCTGGCGAGCTCACACGGCGCGGCTACGTGGTGCTGATGGTTGACAGTTTTCGCCGCGCGATCGGGGCGAGCAGTGCTCGCCGCGCGACAGCGACCCGGGGCTGTATCGCAAGCGGCCGCGGGACGCCTATGGGGCGTTGCTGTTCCTGCAGACGCAGTCATTCGTCCGGCCGGATCGCATCGCGGTGATCGGTTGGTCGCAGGGCGGCGGCGCAGTGCTGCTGGCGATCGGCGCGCAAAGCCTCGGTCGGCCGGCGCAATTGCCGCAGGGCGACTTCGGCGCGGCGGTCGCCTTCTACCCAACATCGTGCAACACGCAATTCAAAGGGGCGTCGTGGACGAGCGCGATCCCGCTTCTCGTGCTGGTCGGCGACGGCGATGTGACCCACCCCGCGGCCGCGTGCAAAAGCTTTCTCGACGGCGCGGCCGCGCGCGGCGCCACGGTCGAGATGCAGATTTATCTCGGTGCCTATCACCATTTCGATTGGCCCGATGTGCCGCGCCGCGAAGTGCCGTCCCTCCGCAACGCCGAGGGCGTCGTGCCGATTTACGGGACCGATCCCGCGGCGCGCGAGGATGCCTTCTCCCGGGTTCCGGCCTTTCTCGGTCGGTATCTATCGAATTGAGCCAAGCTGCGGCGTTACCGTATCGCCAACTCCGGCCGATAAGCCATGGGGATTACTGGCCGGCCAAATCGCGAATGACGCTTTTCCACCCTCCAGAAACCTCGGGGCCGACGTCGACCAATGACCGGAATGGGTCATGAAGAGCAGCCCCAGGTATCCGGTCAAAAAGGCCGTTCTTGGACCGATGACTGGACGTTTGTCGGGACGCACAGCTCTGGGTGAGGAGCGCCGATGGTGTTCGTGGAGTGTTTGGTTATATCGCGCCGGACTATGTGCGATGTCGCTCACCGACGATCGCTTTCACCAAGGCCCGACGCGTAGGATAACGCCGATGAAGGTTTAGAGCTGCCTTGTCAGCTGGATGCGGCACCGCCCGCTGACGCCCCATGCGGTAAATTTGGGCCCGCGGAACGTTCCCACGAACTTCGACGAAATCGCTTCCC
>JASHUW010000423.1 GCA_030039815.1 Alphaproteobacteria bacterium | reverse complement strand
AATGGCGGCGGCGGCACGCGCAACGGCGAGCCGCTCTATGCCTTTCCCGCGAAGCGTATCATCCATCACCTCGTCGCCGAGACGCCGGTGCGCACCTCGTCGCTGCGCGGGCTCGGCGCGACGATCAATGTCTTCGCCATCGAAAGCGCCATGGACGAGCTCGCCGAGCGCGCCGGGATCGATCCGGTCGACTACCGGCTCTCGGTGCTCCAAGACCCGCGCGCCAAGGCGGTCGTCGCTCATGTCGCGAAGATGGCCCAGTGGGAAATAGGGCGGCGGCCCGGCCTGCCGGTCGGCACCGGTACGGGGCGCGGCGTCGGCTTTGCGATGTACAAGAATCGCGCCGCCTATTGCGCCGTCGTCGCCGATGTCGAGGTCGACGAGGCGGTGCGGGTCGGCAAAATCTGGTGCGCCGCCGATGCCGGTCTCGTCATCAACCCCGACGGCGCCCTCAACCAGCTCGAAGGCGGGGTCATCCAAGGCATCAGCTGGGCGCTCAAGGAAGGGGTGCGGCTCGACAGCGCCGGGATCAGCTCGCGCGACTGGGAGAGCTATCCGGTCCTGCGCTTCAGCGAAGTCCCCGAGGTGTTCTGCGAGCTGGTCGGCGCCGACGCCGAGCTGCCGCCGCTCGGCATTGGCGAGGCGAGCGGCGGGCCGACCGTCGCGGCGATCGGCAACGCCGTCGCCCAGGCGCTCGGCGCCCGTTTGCGGGATTTGCCGCTGTCGCGCGAGCGCGTCATGGACGTGCTGCTGAAGGGATAATTTTTTGTCATTCCGGGGCATCGCGTCGCGATGAACCCGGAACCCATGAACACCGGCATTCGCCGATAGCATTTCGGCCTTCGCTCCTCGTCGGCATGGTCCGTGTTCATGGGTTCCGGGTCTCGCCCTGTGGGCGATCCCGGAATGACAGAGGTAGGGGTCGCCTTTTCCGGCCGGATGCGCCAATCTGCTCATAAAACAAGCAACCGACGCGGCACGAGTCTTGCGACGGGGAGGCGATGCTCGGCTATATCGTAAGGCGCATCCTGGCGACCATTCCGGTCATGGTGGTGGTCGCCGTCTTCGTGTTCGCGCTGCTGCACCTGTCGCCCGGCGACCCGGCCGCGATCATCGCCGGCGACAACGCCACCGCCGCCGACATCGCCCATATCCGCACCAGGCTCGGGCTCGACCAGCCGCTGCTCGTGCAGTTCGGCGACTGGGTCTGGCGTCTGATGCGCGGCGATCTCGGCATCTCGATCTTCACCAACCTGCCGGTGTCGCAGCTGATCGCGCAGCGCGTCGGACCGACCATTTCGCTCACGATCTCGACCCTCATCGTTTCCGTCGTGGTGGCCATTCCCATGGGTGTGCTGGCGGCATGGAAGGCCGGCACCTGGGTCGACCGGGTGGTGATGCTGTTCGCGGTCGTCGGCTTCTCGGTGCCGATCTTCGTGCTCGCCTATATCCTCATCTATGTCCTGGCGATCGCCACCCATCTGCTGCCGGTCCAGGGCTATGCCTCGCCGCAGGACGGGATCGGCCCGTTCCTCGCGCATCTGGTGATGCCGTCGCTGGCGCTCGGCATGACCTTTGCCGCGCTGATCGCCCGCATTACCCGCGCCAGCATGCTCGACGTGCTGGCGCAGGATTACATCCGCACTGCGCACGCCAAGGGCCTGTCGAACGAGCGGGTGCTGCTCCGCCACGCGCTGAAGAACGCCGCGGTGCCGATCGCGACGATCATCGGCATCGGCGTCGCGCTCTTGATCGGTGGGGTCGTGGTGACCGAGACCGTTTTCGCGATCCCCGGCCTCGGCCGGCTTACGGTTGATGCGATCCTGCGCCGCGATTATCCGATCATTCAGGGCATCATTCTCATCTTCTCGGCCGCCTATGTGGTGGTGAACCTGCTCGTCGATCTGAGCTACGCCTTCCTCGACCCGCGGATCCGGTACTGAGATGGCGGTCGTTCCCGGCAATCTCGACCTCGTCGCCGCGGCCCTGCCGCCGGCCAAGAAACGTGGCGTCATCGCGACCAATTTCCGCCGTCACCCGACGGTGGTAATCGGCGGCGCGCTGTTGGCCCTGATGCTGGCGATCGCGATCCTCGCGCCCTGGCTCGGCACGGTCGATCCGACCGCACTGTCGCCGGCCCACCGGTTGCGCTGGCCATCGGCTGAATATTGGTTCGGCAGCGACATGCTCGGCCGCGACATCTACAGCCGCACGATTTACGGCGCGCGCGTCTCGCTGAGCGTCGGCCTCAGCGTCGCGCTGCTGGCGACCGGGCTCGGCCTGGCGATCGGTCTGGTGACCGGCTTCAACCGCTGGGTCGACGCCGTGGTCATGCGCGTCATGGACGGGCTGATGGCGATCCCTGGCGTGTTGATCGCGATCGCGCTGATGGCCTTGACCCGCGCCAGCATGGGCAACGTGATCTTCGCGATCACCGTGGCCGAGGTGCCGCGCGTCACCCGCCTGGTGCGCAGCGTCGTCCTCACGTTGCGCGACCAGCCCTTTGTCGAGGCGGCGATCGCCAGCGGCACCTCGCAAATCCGCATTTTGTGGCGGCACATCGTGCCCAACACGCTGGCGACGCTGCTTGTCCAGGGGACCTATATCTGCGCTTCGGCGATGATCACCGAGGCGATCCTCTCGTTCATCGGCGCCGGCACGCCGCCGACCATTCCCAGCTGGGGCAACATCATGGCCGAGGGGCGCGCGGTGTTCCTCGTCGCCTATTACATCGTGCTGTTTCCCGGCATCTTCCTGTCGCTGACCGTGCTGGCGATCAACCTCCTCGGCGATGGGCTGCGCGACGCCATTGACCCGCGCCTCGCGCGGCGGCTCTAGCCGTGGCGGCGGCGCTCGAAAAGACCGCGACCACGCCGGCGGCGACCGCTGCGGCGAAGCCGCTGCTCGAAATCGACGACCTGCGCACTTGGTTCTTCACCCGCGACGGCGTGGTGCGCGCGGTCGACGGCGTGTCGTTTTCGGTGCAGCCGGGCGAGACGCTGGCGATCGTCGGCGAGTCGGGTTGCGGCAAGAGCGTCACCGCGTTGTCGGTGCTGCGCCTCATCGCCTCGCCGCCCGGGCGCATCGTCTCGGGCAGCATCCGTTTCGCCGGGCGCGACCTCCTGGCGCTCAGCGACGCCGAGATGCGCCAGGTGCGCGGCAACGACATCTCGATGATCTTCCAGGAGCCGATGACCTCGTTGAACCCGGTGCTGACGATCGGCCGGCAGATCGCCGAGACGCTGATCCTGCACCAGGGGCTCGACCCGCGCGCCGCGCAGCAGAAGGCCGTCGCGATGCTGCGCCTCGTGCACATCCCCGAGCCCGAGCGCCGCGTCGCGCAATACCCGCATCAACTGTCGGGCGGCATGCGGCAGCGCGTGATGATCGCGATGGCGCTTGCCTGCAACCCAAAGCTGTTGATCGCCGACGAGCCGACGACCGCGCTCGATGTGACGATCCAGGCGCAAATCCTCGACCTGTTGCGCGAACTGAAGCAGCAGATCGACGCGGCCATCGTGCTGATCACCCACGATCTCGGCGTCGTCGCCGAGATGGCGCAGCGGGTCATCGTCATGTATGCC
>JASHUW010000422.1 GCA_030039815.1 Alphaproteobacteria bacterium | reverse complement strand
AAGCTGGGGGGCCTCGACGAGGCGGCGGTGGCGAAGCGCCGCCGCAAGCTCCGCCTCGCGCCGGTCTACAAGCGGGTCGATACCTGCGCCGCCGAGTTCGCCTCGCAGACGCCATACCTTTATTCGGCCTACGAGGGCGATGGGGTGAACCCACCCGAATGCGAGGCCGACCCGAGCGATCGCCGCAAGGTTGTGATCCTCGGCGGCGGGCCGAACCGCATCGGCCAGGGCATCGAGTTCGACTATTGCTGCGTCCATGCCGCCTACAGCCTGAGCGAGGCCGGCATCGAGACGATCATGATCAACTGCAATCCGGAGACCGTGTCGACCGATTACGACACCTCCGACCGGCTCTATTTCGAGCCGCTGACCGCGGAGGACGTGATCGAGATCGTGCGCGTCGAACGGCGGCGCGGCGAGGTGCTCGGGGTCATCGTACAGTTCGGCGGACAGACGCCGCTCAACCTGGCGAAAGCGCTAGAAGCGGCGGACATCCCGATCCTCGGCACCTCGCCCGACGCGATCGACCTCGCCGAAGACAGAAAGCGCTTCCAGCAATTGCTGCAAATGCTGAGGCTGCGGCAGCCGGAGAACGGCACCGCCTATTCGCCCGAGGAGGCGGAAGCGATCGCCCAGCGCATCGGCTACCCGGTGGTGATCCGCCCGTCTTATGTACTGGGCGGACGGGCGATGGAAATCGTCCACGACACCGCCGGGTTGCAGCGCTACATCCGCAACGCGGTGCGCGTCTCGGGCACGAGTCCGGTGCTGATCGACCGCTATCTGCAGGATGCGATCGAGGTCGACGCCGACGCGGTCGCCGACGGCGAGCGGGTCTATGTCGCCGGCATCATGGAGCATATCGAGGAGGCCGGGATCCATTCCGGCGATTCGGCGTGCTCGCTGCCGCCCTACAACCTCGCGGCGGAGACCGTCGCCGAGATCGAGCGGCAGACCGTGGCGCTGGCGCGAGCGCTCGACGTTATTGGGCTGATGAACGTGCAGTTCGCGGTCAAGGACGGCGAGGTCTATGTGCTCGAGGTGAACCCGCGCGCGTCGCGCACCGTGCCGTTTGTCGCCAAGGCCACCGGCGTGCCGATCGCCAAGATCGCCGCGCGGGTCATGACCGGCGAACACTTGTCCGACTTTATCGCCGGCGAACGGCCGGCCGCAAACGGCCATGTCGCGGTCAAGGAAGCGGTGTTCCCGTTCGCCCGCTTCCCGGGAGTCGACCTGATCCTCGGCCCCGAGATGAAGTCGACGGGCGAGGTGATGGGGCTCGATTCGGATTTCGGGCGCGCCTTCGCCAAGTCACAGCTGGCCGCGGGGACCGATCTGCCGCTCTCGGGCGCGGTCTTCGTTTCGGTGCGCGACGGCGACAAGGCGGCGCTGATCGAACCGTGCCGGCGCCTCGTCGAGTGGGGCTTCGAACTGGTGGCGACGCGCGGCACCGCCGCGAAGCTCGGCGAAGCCGGGCTTGCCGTCACCATCGTCAACAAGGTGCAGGAAGGCCGGCCCGACATCGTTGACGAGATGCGCAGCGGACGCGTCCAGCTCGTCTTCAACACCACCGAGGGCGCGCAGGCGATTGCCGACAGCTTCAGCTTGCGTCGCACCGCGCTAACTCACAACATTCCGTACTACACCACGGTCGCGGGCGCGCGAGCGGCGGTTCAGGCGATCGGCGCGCTGCGCCGAGGCAGCCTTGAAGTCGCTCCGTTGCAATCCTACTTCTAACCGCTTGCTTTCGACATCCGGGGTTAATGCTCGTTATGGACAAGCTCCCGATGACTTCCGACGGCTACAATCGGCTGGTTGAGGAGATCAAGCGGCTGAAAACGGTTGAGCGGCCGGCGATCATCCGCGCCATTGCCGAGGCGCGGACGCACGGCGACCTGTCGGAAAACGCCGAGTATCACGCCGCGCGCGAGCGGCAGAGCTTTATCGAGGGCCGCCTCATGGAGCTCGAAGACAAGATCGCGCGCGCCGAGGTGATCGACACCTCGAAACTGTCGGGCTCGGTCATCAAGTTCGGCGCCACCGTTACGCTCGCCGACGAGGAGACCGACGAGGAGCAGACCTTCGTCATCGTCGGCGAGGACGAGGCCGACGTGAAAGGCGGCAAGCTCTCGGTCGCCTCGCCGTTGGCGCGGGCGCTCATCGGCAAAGGCAAGGGCGACAGCGTCGAGGTCTCGACCCCGCGCGGCGCCAAATCCTACGAGGTCGTCACCGTCGCTTTCGGGTGAGGCGATCGCCTCCTCCACCCGGCTTAAGCCGCGGTCTCTGTCTCGACCTCTCGCTCTGCCGTAAGCGGCACGCCGGGCTCGGCTTTCGAAACGCGCAGGGTCATCGCCGATTTGACATGGGCGACATTGGGCGCCGAGGTCAATTTGGTGGAGAGGAACCGCTGATAGCTGTCCCAGTCGGTGGCGACGATCTTGAGGATGAAATCGGCTTCGCCCGCGAGCATGTGCGCCTCGCGCACCTCGGGCCAGCTGCGCACTAGCGTTTCGAACGCGACGAGATCGCTTTCCGCCTGGCTCGCGAGGCCGACCTGGGCGAAGACGGTGACGGGAAAGCCGAGCGCCTCGGGAGCGAGCTGCGCATGGTAGCCGCGGATGAGGCCGGCTTCCTCGAGTGCGCGCACCCGCCGCAAGCACGGCGGCGCGGTGATGCCCACCCGCTTCGCCAACTCGACATTGGTCATGCGCCCGTCGGCCTGCAGCTCCTGCAGAATGCGGCGGTCGATACGGTCGAGTCTGATCCGCCGCATCGCAACTCCCCTTGCGCTCGTATAATCATAGAAAGCCGTACCCTGCCGCGCAATTTTATTGCGCGATTTGTTGCGCCGTGGGGGGCGCGCTTGCCCGAGAGCGGGGGTTCTCGTAAACCCGAGCCGATGGTTGCCTTGCCCGTCAACACCGATTCCATCCCGCCGGCGCCGAAAGGCGGCGCCGTGCCGCTCGTCTGGGTGCTGCACGACGGCAAGGCGGGAATGGCCAGCCAGGCCTTGGGGCTCGCCGAGGCAACAGGATTTCCGTTTATCGAGAAGAGCCTGACGGTGCGCTCGCCGTGGGCCTATCTGCCGCCGCAATTATGGCTGGCGCCGCTGGCCGCGGTCGACGATGGCGGTCTGCCCCTGCGTCCGCCCTGGCCGGATGTCGTGATCGGCTGCGGGCGCAACACCGCCGCGCCGGCGCTGGCGATCCGCCGCGCGAGCGGGGGCCGCACGATCGCGGCGCAAATCCAGGATCCGCGGCTCGGCCGCCGCGCGTTCGACCTGATGGTCGTGCCCGAGCATGACCGGCTGCGCGGACCACGCGTCGTCACCTCGAAGGGCGCGCTCAATCGCGTGACGCCGGAAAAGCTCGATGAGGCGGCGCGGCGCTTCCCGGAGCTGGCGGCGCTGCCGCGGCCGATCCTCGGCGTGCTGATCGGCGGCTCGAACCGGGCGTACCGCCTCGACCTCGACCGTCTGGTGCAAATCGCCGACGCGATCGCGGCGAGCGTCAAGGCCACCGGCGGAGCGGTCGTGCTGACCCCATCGCGGCGCACCGGCGCGGAAGGCGTCGCGCTGCTGCGCGAGCGGCTGCAAGGGTTGCAAGCCGTAATCTGGGACATGACCGGCGACAATCCGTACTACGCCTATCTCGCCGTCGCCGACGCGTTTCTCGTGACCGCCGATTCGGTGTCGATGATCAGCGAGGCGGCGGCGACGGGGAAGCCGGTGCATGTGATCGAGCTCGCCGGCGGCGACGCCAAGTTCGCTCGCTTTCACCGGGCGTTGCGGGAAGCCGGGATCACCCGGCCCTTCGCCGGTCGCGTCGAGAGCTGGCGCTATCAGCGGCTCGACGACACGGCGCGCGCCGGAGCGGCGCTGCGCGCCCTGGTGCTCGACCGGCTGACTGCGCGCGGCGCGACATGAAGTGGCGGGGCTTCGCGATCTACGGCGCGGCGCTGGTCGCCAGCTCGGCGCTGTTTTACTGGGTGCCACAGGCCGATCTGTTCGTCAGTGGCTTGTTCTACGACCGGGTTCACGGCTTCCCCCTCGCGGAGTGGCCGCCGGTGCGCGACTTCACAGCGTCAATCCGCTGGATCACTTGGGGAATTCTGCTGGTCGCGCTGATCGGCGCGGCATGGCTGCGACTCGTCGGGCGGCCGCTCTGGCACTTCGATCGCAACGCGCTGATCTTTTTGGTCGCGGCCCTGGCGATCGGCCCTGGCATCCTCGTCAACACCGTGCTCAAGGACCATTGGGGCCGGGCACGCCCGTACCAGATCGAGGCGTTCGGCGGGCAGCATCAGTTCACCCCGGCGCCGCTCCCGTCCGATCAGTGCGACCACAACTGCTCGTTTGTCTCGGGCCACGCGGCGCTCGGGTTTTCGCTCGTCATGTTCGCGTTCCTGCTGCCGACGGCACGACCGCGGACGATCGCGTTGACGGCAGCGCTCTCGTTCGGCGCGCTGGTCGGGCTCGCCCGCATCGCGGCGGGCCATCATTTCCTGTCGGATGTCGTCGATGCCGGGCTGCTTGTCGTTGGGACGACATGGCTGCTGTACTGGTGGCTGGTCGTGCATGACGGCGCGACGCCGATCATCGCCGCGATCGACCGGCTCGGCGAGACGCCGGTCGGACGGCGGGTGCTGTGGGTCGCGGCGATCATCCTCGCCGAGCTTGTGGCGATCGTGTGGATCGATCGGCCGGTCGCCGACTTCTTTCATGACGATGGCGGCGCGCTGCAGCCGTTTTTCGAGAATGTGCAGTGGTTCGGCCTCGGCTACCCGTATCTGGTCGCGACCGGGCTGGCGTTTGCCGCGCTGCGCTGGGGCGGCGAATGGGAAAGGCTGCGGCCGCGCGCCGCGGCGATGCGCCGGGTTGCGTATATTCCGGGTTTCATCTTCGTCGCCGTCGCCGCTTCGGGGCTGATCGCCGACGTCGTCAAGATCGCCGTCGCCCGCACCCGGCCAAAGCTGCTGTTCGCCAACGGCGCCTATGATTTCACCTGGTTCGGGTTCCGCGCCGACCACTGGTCGTTTCCGTCCGGCCACGCGACGACCGCGGCGGCGCTGGTGGCGGCGTTGTGGTGCCTGTGGCCGCGGCCGCTCTGGCTCTATGTCGCGGTCGCCGCCCTGGTTGCGGCGAGCCGGGTCGTCACCGGCCAGCATTTTCTGAGCGATGTCGTCGCCGGCGCGGCGATCGGCGTCGCGGCGACCCGGCTCATCGCGGGTTGGCTGCTGCCGCAGCGAGGTGGCGCCAGCCGATCCGCGCCCGACGTCGCACCGGCCTCGCGGCCAATCTGAATTATCACGTAGGATAAGCCGATGGCCTTGCGCATCGACACGTTCGACAATGTCCGCGGCGGCAACGCGCTCTACAAGGCGTTGGCCCACCCGCTCGCGGCGGCGCCGGGGCGGGCGCTGATCGGTCGACTGAGACGCTACGGCAAGGTCGCGGTCGTTGATCCGCAGGGCGCGGCCGCAGGCCTCGCCGAGCTGTTCGACCTTTCGGCGCTCGATATCGCCGGGGTCTATGTGCAAGACCTCGCGCGGATCGGCAAGCAGACGCTCGGCCGCAGCGCAGAAGGCGTGCCGGCGCTGGCGCGGTCGGCCGCGCGCGCCGTGCTGGTCGCCGCCTTTGACGCCGACCGGCTGATCGGGCAGATCGCGCCGTTCGTGCCGCAGAATTGCGACGTGTTCAGCCTCGACGACATGCGCATTCCGGCCGAGCGGCTGACCAATAAAAGCACCTATCTCGATCCACTCAATTTCGTGACCAATTTCGTGTTGTTCCGCGACGCGGACCCGGTGACCACGCAGCTGGTCACGGCGAATTACTGGCCGGGCTATGGATCGAAGAGCGTCACTTACTGGCTCACGCTGTTCGATGGCGCGGGCGAGATCATCGCCGAGTGGTCGGAGACGCCGACCGCCGAAGCGGGCGCGATCGTGATCGACAGCCGCGTCGTGCGGCGCCGCTTTGGCCTCGGCGAATTTTCCGGCCAACTCTTCGTTCATGTCTCCGGCGCCGCCGGGCACGACATCGTCAAATACGCGCTCGATGTTTACGGCGATGGACCCGCCGGCGGCGATTCATCGCTGTCGTGCACGCACGACGCCAATGCCTGGCCCTCCGACCGTTACGCGGGACTCCCGGCGCCGGCGCCGGGAGAGCGGGTTGTGCTGTGGCTGCAGAACTCGCACGCGGCGCCGGTTCCCGCGGGGGCAATCGGCCTCTCGGTGATGGGCGGTCAGCATATCGCGTTGCTCGATGAGCCGATCGGTCCATTCGCCACGCGCGCCCTGGACGTCGCCGAACTGCTGCCGGATCTCGCCTGGCCGGCACAGAACGAGCTGCATGCCGGCAAGCATATGGTGCGCCCGCGCTATGAGATTATCGAGGGCGGCAGGCGGCGCATCGCCCATGTCAATGTCGAGCGCGGCGACCTGAAGCCCAATCCCGAACTGCCGCAACTCGCCGAGACGCTGGGCAAGGGTTATCTGCTGCCGGCGCCGATCCTGCCGCGCGGCGAGTGGCAGAGCGTGTTATTGCCAACGCCGATGGCGGTGGCGCAAAGCGAGCTGCCGATCGCGGCGATCGCCTATGACACGCAGGGCCGGGAAGTCGCCCGACATCGCTTCGGGCGGTTGCCGCGTGGACACCGCACCGCGTTTGATCTTGACGAGCTTTCCGGCGCGCTGGGCGACGACGGGTACGGCCATGTCGAATTGGTCTACGATTTCGCCGAGGGTGGTGATGGCGATGGCTGGCTGCATGCGCTGTTTCGCTATCGCCATCGTCTGAGCGGCCACGCGGCGGAAACCAGCTTTGGCGCGCATGTCTTCAACACGATTCTCACCTACCGCGACGAGCCGCAATCCTATTCCGGGCGGCCGCCGGGTCTGTCGACACGGCTGTTTTTGCGCCTCGGGCAGAACGGCTATGACACGCTATGCCACCTCATCTACCCGGCTTCGTCGCCGTGGCGCACGAAAAGCACGACCGACGTCATCCTGCACGACGCATCCGGCTGCGAAGTGGCGCGCCGATCGCTTGCCATCGCATGCTCGGGCTCGCATTTGTGGCGGTACCACGGGTTGTTCGACAAAGCGACGCGCGAGGCCGCCGGCCCCGGCGCTTATGCGGTGATCCGCGACACGACCTGCCGGCTGTTCGGCTATCACGGGCTGATCGGCCGGGACGGCGCCTTCAGCCTCGACCATATGTTCGGGTATTGAAACCATTCGCGGACGTCAGCGCGGCGCGCAACCCTGTCGCATGTCACAAAAATGGTATAGTACCCTGTCCAATCGATCGGAATTCGTGTGATGCCGGAGCATCATCACAGCAAGGTGTTGATTATCGGCGCGGGACCGGCGGGTTTCACCGCCGCGATCTATGCCGCACGCGCGAATCTGCACCCGCTTCTGCTGTGCGGGCTGCAGGCCGGCGGCCAGCTGATGATCACCACGGATGTCGAGAACTACCCGGGGTTCGCCGACGTGATCCAGGGGCCGTGGCTCATGGAGCAGATGCAGGCCCAGGCCGAGCATGTCGGCACCAAGATCATCTTCGACCTCGCGGCAAAGCTGGATCTGTCGCGCCGGCCGTTCGTCGTCACCGGCGATTCGGGCGACACCTATAGCGGCGAGACGATCGTCCTCGCGACCGGAGCTCAGGCGCGCTGGCTCGGCCTGCCGAGCGAAGAGACCTATCGCGGGTTCGGCGTCTCCGCCTGCGCGACCTGCGACGGGTTCTTCTTTCGCGACAGGGAGGTGGTCGTGGTCGGCGGCGGCAATACCGCGGTCGAAGAGGCGATCTACCTCACCAACCACGCGAGTCGGGTGACGCTGATCCATCGCCGCGACACGCTGCGCGCCGAGAAGATTTTGCAGGATCGACTGTTCCGCAACCCGAAGATCGCGGTCATCTGGGACAGTGTCGTCGAGGAGATCTTGGGCACGCCGGAGCCGCCCGAGGTCACGGGCGTGCGCTTACGCAACGTCAAGACCGGCGCGCCGAGCGAGCATGCATGCGAGGGCGTCTTCATCGCGATCGGCCACACCCCGGTTACCGAGCTGGTCGCCGGCCAGCTGCGCCTCGATGCCGAAGGCTACGTGTTGACCAAGCCCGATTCGACCGCGACCGACATTCCAGGCGTCTTCGCTGCCGGCGATGTCAAGGACAAGGTCTTCCGCCAGGCGGTCACCGCCGCCGGAATGGGCTGCATGGCCGCGCTCGAAGCCGAGAAGTTTCTGGCGGCGCAGGAAGACGCCGCGCCGGCGAAGGCCGCCGAATAAGGAGGTAGGAGCGTCCCGATGGCGATGGATTGGGACAAACTGCGCGTCTTTCACGCGGTTGCCGAGGCCGGCAGCTTTACCCATGCCGGCGAGTCTCTGAATTTGTCGCAGTCGGCAGTGAGCCGTCAGATCAGCGCGCTTGAGGAAAGCCTTAGCGTCCCGCTGTTCCATCGGCACGCACGCGGCCTGATCCTGACCGAACAGGGCGAGCTGTTGTTCAAGACCGCGCGCGAGGTGTTCGCCAAGCTGGCGATGGCGGAAGGGCTCATCTCGGAATCGAAGGACCGCCCGAAAGGGCCCTTGAAGATCACGACAACGGTGGCCTTCGGCTCGATCTGGCTGACGCCGCGGATCCGCGAATTTCTCGACCTCTATCCGGAAATCCAGCTGAGCCTGGTGGTCGATGATTCAGAGCTCGATCTGTCGATGCGCGAAGCGGATGTCGCGATTCGCATGTCGCCGCCGCGCCAGCCCGACCTGATCCAGCGTCATCTGGTCAGCGTTCAGGTGCATATCTACGCATCGACCGAATACATCCAGAAATACGGCATGCCGCAACGCGCCGAGGATTTGGAAGAGCACCGCATCATCGTCTACGGCGAGGATGCAAGGCCGCCGGTGCCGGGCGTGAACTGGCTGCTGGAGGTGGGCGTCAGATCGGGGCAGGACCGCCGGCCGATCCTTACCGTCAACAACACCTACGGCATGCTGCGCGCGATCATGAGCGGGCTCGGCCTCGCCGCATTGCCCGATTTCGTCGCCAACGAGCACGCCGGGCTGGTGCGCGTTTTGCCCGAGGTCTCAGGCCCGCCGAACGAAGCCTATTTCGTCTACCCGGAAGAACTGCGCACGTCAAAACGCATCAGCGTGTTCCGCGATTTTCTGTTGCGCAAGGTGGCCGAGGGACGCCTCGGCGGCTAGCCCAAACACGGAAATGCTACTGACCTTATGAATCGCAGCGACGATAGGCCGCTGAAGATACTGACGATTTGATAGCATTGCTTTTTTTGCAGACGAGGCAGGACGAATTCCGGCTGGTATCCCCTCGGTCCAAGTCCCATCTTCCGGGTGCGCGGCGGTTGCCGCGACGGATTTTCGCGGTCGGTGGCCGCAAGAGTTTCCGAGACTCGTTCTCGGGAAGAGGGTCTTCGGATCCTTACGTCTCCTAGACGTGAAGCCTCCCTGTTCAAACTTGGCCGGAGCCTTTGGGTTCCGGCCATTCTTCTTTTACGACAAGGGCCGTCGGGTTCCCATCCTTCACCCGTCATCGCCGCTAACTGGTCGGCCGCTGGCCGTTGACCAGGTTTTGCGACCCCCTATTTGCTCGTGCTTTCTTCCGGGGCCGGCACGCTGACGGCATCCTTCGCTGCGGTCGGCGGGTTTTTTCTCCGCCTGTCGGCGAACTCATGCAGCGCCAGCTTTGTCTGATGTTCCTGCGTAGGCTGCTTCCTGA
>JASHUW010000421.1 GCA_030039815.1 Alphaproteobacteria bacterium | reverse complement strand
GTCGGCTCGGGCGTGATGGCCCGCGCCGACGGCGCGCAGGTGCTCGGCGCCGCCCGGGCGCTCGCCGAAGACCTCGGCCTCGTTCGCGACGGCTGGAACGGGTTCAACGCGCTGCATCGCGTCGCCTCGCGCGTCGGCGGCATCGATCTCGGCTTCCTGCCGGGCGCCGGCGGGCGCGATGTCGCCGGTATTCTCGCCGGCTGCCGCGACGGAGCGGTCGAGGTGCTGTACCTCCTCGGCGCTGACGAGCTCGACCTCGCGGTTACCGGCTCGGCCTTTGTGATCTATCAGGGCCACCACGGCGACCGGGGCGCGGCACGCGCCGATGTCGTGCTGCCGGGCGCCGCCTACACCGAAAAGGACGGCATCTACGTCAATACCGAGGGGCGCGCGCAATTCGGCCGCCGCGCGGTCTTCCCGCCGGGCGAGGCGCGCGAGGACTGGGCGATCCTCCGTGCGCTGTCGGGCGCGCTCGGCAAGCCGCTGCCGCTCAATTCATTGGCTGAGTTGCGCGCGACGATGCGCGCCGCGCATCCGAGCCTGCTGGACATCGACGTGGTGACGCCGGCCTCCTGGGGCGCTTTCGGCGCGGTCGGCCCGATCGCGGCGACGCCGTTCACCTACCCGATCGCCGATTTCTACGCGACCGACCCGATCAGCCGCGCCAGCCCGACCATGGCCGAGTGCAGCGAGCTGTTCGTCACCGGCGCCGCGGCGCGGACCGGCACGCATGGCTGAGTTCTGGCACGGCTACGTTTGGCCGACGATCATCGTCGTCGCCGAGATCCTCTGCGTGCTCGTGCCGCTGCTGCTGACGATCGCCTATTACACCTATGCCGAGCGCAAGGTTCTGGCCTTTGCGCAGCTGCGCAAGGGGCCGAACGTCGTCGGCCCGTTCGGACTCCTTCAGCCGATCGCCGACGCGATCAAGATGCTGTGGAAGGAGACGATCATCCCGAGCGGCGCCAACCGCGTCATCTTTATCGCCGCGCCGATCGTGACCGTGGCCCTGGCGCTTGTCGCCTGGGCGGTGATCCCCTTCGACCAGGGAATGGTCATTTCCAACATCAATGTCGGCATCCTTTATCTGTTCGCGATCAGCTCGCTTTCGGTCTACGGCACGATCATGGCGGGCTGGGCGTCGAACTCACGCTATGCGTTCCTCGGCGCGCTGCGCTCGGCGGCGCAGATGGTGTCCTACGAGGTCTCGATCGGCTTCGTGCTGGTGACGGTGCTGCTCTGCGCCGGCTCGCTGAACCTGACCGACATCGTCATGGCGCAGGACCATTACTGGCTCGGTTTCATACCCGGCTGGTTCGTGATCCCGCTCTTGCCGATGGCGGTGGTGTTCTTCGTGTCCGGGCTCGCCGAGACCAACCGCGCGCCGTTCGATCTGGCGGAAGGGGAGTCCGAGCTGGTCGCCGGGTTTCACGTCGAATATTCGGCGATGACTTGGCTGCTCTTCTTCATGGGCGAATACGGCAACATGATCCTGGTCTGCGCGATGACCTCGATCCTGTTCCTCGGCGGCTGGTTGTCGCCGATCCCGTTGGAGCCGTTCACCTGGATTCCCGGGCCGATCTGGCTGATCGCCAAGATCCTCTTCGTGATGTTCCTCTTCCTCTGGGTCCGCGCGACCTTTCCGCGCTTTCGCTACGATCAGCTGATGCGCCTCGGCTGGAAGGTGTTCCTGCCGCTGTCGCTGTTCTGGCTGGTGCTCACCGCCGGCGTCTTGACGGCGATGGGCTGGGTCCCGAGTCATTGACGGGAAGGGGGGTCGGGTTGATGGTGGGCCTGAGAGATGTGAGGCTGAGGGATCATCGATGAGCCTGTTCTCGCGCGGCGCGCGCGGCCTCCTCTTGACCGAGCTGCTGTCGGGCATGGCGCTGACCTTGCGCTACATGTTCAAGACCCCGGTCACCGTGAACTACCCCTACGAGAAGGGGCCGCTGTCGCCGCGCTTTCGCGGCGAGCATGCGCTGCGCCGCTATCCCAATGGCGAGGAGCGCTGCATCGCCTGCAAATTGTGCGAGGCGATCTGCCCGGCACTGGCGATCACTATCGAAGCCGAGCCGCGCGAGGACGGCAGCCGCCGCACCACGCGCTACGACATCGACATGACGAAATGCATCTATTGCGGCTACTGCCAGGAGGCGTGCCCGGTCGATGCGATCGTCGAGGGGCCGAATTTCGAATTCGCCGCCGAGACCCGCGAGGAGCTCTTTTACGACAAGGACAAGCTGCTCGCGAACGGCGACCGCTGGGAAGCCGAAATTGCCAAGTCTCTGTCGCTCGAGGCACCCTACCGGTGATCCTCCCCGCGATCATGTTCTACCTGTTCTCGGCCGTGGCGATCGCCTCGGGCGTGATGGTCGTGTCTGCGCGCAATCCGGTGCATTCGGTGCTGTTCCTGATCCTCGCCTTCTTCAACGCGGCGGGGCTTTTTGTGCTGATGGGCGCCGAGTTCCTGGCGATGATCCTGGTCATCGTCTATGTCGGCGCGGTCGCGGTGCTGTTCCTCTTTGTCGTGATGATGCTCGACATCGATTTCGCGCAGCTGCGCACCGGCGCAATGAAATACCTGCCGGTCGGCTTGGTGGTGGGACTGATCCTCCTCGCCGAGCTGGTCCTGGTGTTCGGCAGCTGGGCGATCGCGCCGCAGGTGGCGAGCGTCGTCGCCGCGCCGTTGCCGGCGGCAAGCGGCTTCTCCAACACCCGCGCGCTCGGCGATCTGCTCTACACCCGCTACTTCTTTGCCTTTCAGGTAGCGGGCATGATCCTCCTGGTGGCGATGATCGGGGCGATCGTGCTCACCCTGCGGCATCGCGCCGGCGTCCGCCGCCAGGTGATCGCCGAGCAGCTCGCACGCCAGCGCGCCGAGACCATCGCCGTCGTGAAGGTCCGGGTCGGCGCGGGCATCGACGCCGAGGCGGCGGAGTAGGGGAATGACGATCGGCCTCGCCCATTACCTGACCGTCGCGGCGATCCTCTTCACGCTCGGCATCTTCGGCATCTTCCTCAACCGCAAGAACGTCATCATCATCCTGATGTCGATCGAGTTGATGCTGTTGGCGGTCAACATCAACTTCGTCGCCTTCTCGGTGCGGCTGCACGACCTCGTCGGCCAGGTCTTCGCGATGTTCGTGCTGACCGTGGCGGCGGCCGAGGCGGCGATCGGGCTCGCGATCCTCGTCGTCTACTTCCGCAACCGCGGCACGATCCGGGTCGAGGATATCCGGATGATGAAAGGCTGATCGGTGGCCGCTCTCGTCGTCTTCCTGCCGCTTCTCGCCGCCGCGATCGCCGGGTTTTTTGGCCGGGTGATCGGCGACCGCGGGTCGCAAATCGTGACCTGCGGCGCGCTCGTGCTGTCGGCGATCTTCGGCATTCTCGTCTTCCACCAGATCATGGGCCAGTCGGCGCCGCAGGTGGAGACGCTCGCCACCTGGATTTCCGCCGGTGGAGTTGATGTCGCCTGGTCGCTGCGCCTCGATACGCTGTCGGGGGTGATGATCCTCGTCGTGACGATCGTCTCGTCGATGGTCCACATCTACTCGATCGGCTACATGGCGCATGACCACTCGATCCCGCGGTTCATGAGCTATCTGAGCCTGTTCACCTTTTTCATGCTGATGCTGGTGACGGCCAACGACTTTGTGCAGATGTTCTTTGGCTGGGAGGGGGTTGGCCTCGCGTCCTACCTGCTGATCGGCTTCTGGTACGATCGCGACACCGCCGACGCCGCGGCGATCAAGGCCTTCGTCGTCAACCGGGTCGGCGATTTCGGCTTCGCGCTCGGCATCTTCGCCGTGTTCGTGCTGTTCGGCTCGCTCGATTTCGGCACCGTGTTCGGCAAGGCGCCGGCGGAGACGCACGAAGTCCTCAACTTCCTCGGCTGGCAGGTGCCGGCGCTGACCCTCTGCTGCATCCTTCTCTTCGTCGGCGCGATGGGCAAGTCGGCGCAGCTCGGCCTGCACACCTGGTTGCCCGACGCGATGGAGGGCCCGACCCCGGTCTCCGCGCTGATCCACGCGGCGACGATGGTCACCGCCGGCGTCTATATGGTCTGCCGCCTGTCGCCGATGTTCGAATACGCACCGGGCGCGCTGGCGGTGGTCGGCGTCATCGGCGGCACCACTTGCATGTTTGCCGCGACGATCGGCATGGCGCAGAACGACATCAAGCGCGTCATCGCCTATTCGACCTGCTCGCAGCTGGGCTACATGTTTTTCGCCGCCGGCGTCTCGGCTTACGGCGCGGCGATGTTCCACCTGTTCACCCACGCCTTCTTCAAGGCGCTCTTGTTCCTCGGCGCGGGCTCGGTCATCCACGCCATGTCCGGCGAGCAGGACATGCGGCGCATGGGCGGGATGTGGAAGAAGATTCCGATCACCTATGTGCTGATGTGGATCGGCAGCCTGTCGCTGGCCGGCATCCCGCCGTTCGCCGGCTTCTTCTCCAAGGATTCGATCCTCGCCGCGGCCTGGGCGTCGGAGACCGCGGTCGGCCGCTATTCCTATTGCCTCGGCACGTTCACCGCATTCCTCACAGCGTTCTACTCGTGGCGCCTCATCATCATGACCTTTCACGGCCACTCGCGCGCCGATCATGAGACGCAGCACCACATCCACGAAAGCCCGTGGGTGATGCTCAGCCCGCTCTTCGTGCTGGCGGCGGGGGCGATCTTCGCCGGCTGGCTCGCCGACGACTTCTTTGTCGGCGCCGACCGGACTGAGTTCTGGAAGAACGCGATCCTCGTGCTGCCCTACGACGATTCGATCGCGCATGCGGTGCACAACTCGCTGTTCATCGATTACCTGCCGCTCGCGGCGGGGCTCACCGGCATCCTGCTTGCCTATCTTTGCTACATGTGGCGCCCGGGCATCCCGGTCGCGGCGGCAAAGCAGTTCCGCGCCCTCTACCTGTTCCTCCTGAACAAGTGGTACTTCGACGAGCTTTACGACCGCCTCTTCGTGCGCAGCGCCTTCAGCCTCGGCGACGGGTTGTGGAAGACCGGCGACGGCATGGTGATCGACGGGCTCGGTCCCGACGGCATCTCCGCCGCGACTCGCGAGCTGGCGCGCGAGGCGAGCAAGCTGCAGACCGGCTACGTCTACCACTATGCCTTCGCCATGCTGATCGGCGTCGTCGCGCTGATCACCTGGTATCTGGTCCCGCGGTGAGCGGCCTCAAGGAACAACAATGAACCACTGGCCGCTCCTCTCGCTCGTCACCTTCCTGCCGCTGGTCGGCGTCGGGTTCATCATGACGACGCGCGGCGACGCCGAGATCGTCGCGCGCAACGCCAAGAACATCGCGCTCTCGACTTCGGTCATCGTCTTTTTGCTGTCGCTCCTGCTGTGGGTCTATTTCGACCCGTCGACCGCCGCCTTCCAGTTCGTCGAGAAGGCACGCTGGGTCAAGATCGGCGGGTTCGAGGTCAATTACCATATGGGGATCGACGGCATTTCGCTGTTCTTCGTGCTGCTGTCGACGCTGTTGACCCCGATCTGCGTGCTAGCGAGCTGGCAGTCCATCCATTCCCAGGTGCGCGAGTACATGATCGCCTTCCTCGTCCTCGAGACGCTGATGGTCGGCATGTTTTGCGCGCTCGACTTCATCGTCTTCTACGTGTTCTTCGAGGGCGTGCTGATCCCGATGTTTCTCATCATCGGGATCTGGGGCCACAGCAACCGCGTCTACGCCGCGTTCAAGTTCTTCCTTTACACGCTCTTGGGCTCGGTGCTGATGCTGCTGGCGATCATCGCCGTCTACTACCAGACCGGGAGCACCGACATCGAGACGGCGCTTCATTACAGCTTCCCGTTCGCGCTGCAGAAGTGGCTGTTCCTCGCCTTCCTCGCCTCGTTCGCGGTCAAGGTGCCGATGTGGCCGGTGCACACCTGGCTGCCCGACGCGCATGTCGAGGCGCCGACCGCGGGCTCGGTGATCCTCGCCGGCGTGCTGCTGAAGATGGGGGGCTACGGCTTTGTGCGCTTCTCGCTGCCGATGTTCCCCTTGGCCTCGCATTATTTCACGCCGCTGATGTTCGCGCTGTCGGCGATCGCGGTGATCTATACCTCGCTTGTCGCCCTGGCGCAGACCAACATGAAGAAGCTGATCGCCTATTCGTCGATCGCGCATATGGGCTTCGTGACGATGGGCATCTTTGCCGTGACCAGCGAGGCGGTGCAGGGCGCGGTCATCCAGATGCTGAGCCATGGCCTTGTCTCGGGCGCGCTTTTCCTCTGCGTCGGCGTGCTTTACGACCGCATGCACAACTACGACATCGCGCGTTATGGCGGGCTGGTCGAGCGCATGCCGGCCTATGGCTTCGTCTTCATGGCCTTCACGTTGGCCTCGGTCGGTCTGCCGGGGACGAGCGGCTTTGTTGGCGAGTTCCTGATTCTCTTGGGCACGTTCCGGGTCTCGACGCTCGAATGCTTCTTGGCCGCGACCGCCATGTTCCTTGGCGCGGCCTACATGCTCTACCTCTATCGCCGGGTGGTGTTCGGCACGATCACCCGCGACGACCTGCGCAACATCCTCGACCTCAGCGCGCGCGAGAAGGCGGTGTTCGTGCCGCTGCTGCTGTTGGTGCTGTGGATGGGCGTCTACCCGTCGTCGTTCCTCGGGCCGATCCGCGCTTCCGTGGACAACCTCGTGCAGCAGGTCGGCGCCGCTGAAGCCGGTCAGCACGCGAGCGCGGAGTAGCCCCGATGCCCGTCGCCGCCGCTCCCAGTTTCCTGCCGGCCCTGCCCGAGATCGCGCTCGCCTGCGCGGCGATGCTGTTGCTGCTGGTCGGCGTTTTCCGCGGTGAGGGCTCGACCCGGCTCGTCTCCTGGCTCGCCGTGCTGGTGCTGATCGGCGTCCTGGTGCTGGCATTGCGGATCGGGTTCGGTCGGCAGACCGCGTTCTACGGCATGTTCGTGACCGACGCGTTCGCGCTCTTCATGAAGACGCTGGTGCTGATTGGGTCGGCCGTCTCGATCGTCATGGCGATGCGCTACAACGAGGATCACGGCATCGCCCGGTTCGAGTTCCCGGTGCTGGTGCTGCTGGCGACCACGGGCATGATGGTTATGGTCTCGGCCAACGACCTCATCACCCTCTATCTCGGCCTCGAGCTGCAAAGCCTCGCGCTCTACGTCACCGCGAGCTTCGATCGCGATTCGGTGCGCTCCAGCGAGGCCGGCCTCAAATACTTCGTGCTCGGCGCGTTGTCGTCGGGGATGCTGCTATACGGCGCCTCGATGGTCTATGGCTTTGCCGGCACGACAAGCTTCGCGTCGCTGGCGCAGGTGTTGACCGGCGCGGGCCCGGTCTCGTCCGGCCTCATCATCGGCATTGTCTTTGTCATCGTCGGACTGGCCTTCAAGGTGTCGGCGGTGCCGTTCCACATGTGGGTGCCCGATGTCTACGAGGGCGCGCCGACCCCGGTCACCGCGTTTTTTGCCGTCGCGCCGAAGATGGCGGCGATTGCGCTGTTCATTCGCTTTCTGATCGCGCCGTTCGGGGCGCTGATCGCCGAGTGGCAGCAGGTGATCATCTTCCTGTCGATCGCGTCGATGATCCTGGGGTCGGTGGCGGCGATCGCGCAGAGCAACATCAAGCGGCTGATGGCCTACAGCTCGATCGGCCATGTCGGCTACGCGCTGATCGGGCTCGCCGCGGCGACGCCGTCGGGCATTCGCGGCGTCCTCGTCTACATGGCGATCTATCTGTTCATGAATGTCGGAACCTTCGCGGTCATCCTCTGCATGCGCCAGCAGGGGCGGATGCTCGAAGGCATCAACGATCTCGCCGGCCTGTCACGCACCCAGCCCGGGCTGGCGCTGGCGCTGGCAATCTTCATGTTCGCGATGGCCGGCATCCCGCCGACCGCCGGCTTCTTCTCAAAGCTCTACATCTTCCTCGCCGCGATCGAGACGCATCAGACCTCGATGATCGCACTCGCCATTATCGGCGTCGTGACCAGCGTCGTGGGCGCGTTCTATTACCTGCGGGTCGTCAAGGTGATGTATTTCGACGAGCCCGCCGGCGTCTTCGACCGGCCGATCACCGCGGAATTGAAGGCTGTGCTCTTTGTCACCGCGGTCGTGACGATGTTCTTCTTCCTGCTGCCTGACCCGGTCGCCGGCAGCGCGCAGGCCGCCGCGGCCTCGCTGTTCGTCAAATGAAGGGCGAGGCGCTGCCGCCCCCGTTCCGGCTTGTCGCCTACGAGACGATCGGCAGCACCAATGACGAGCTGAAACGTCTCGCGCGCGACGGCGCGGGCGAGGGGCTCGTCGTCATCGCCGAGCGACAGACCGCCGGACGCGGCCGCCGCGGCCGCGCCTGGGTGTCGCCGCTCGGCAATCTCTATTCGTCGACGCTGGTGCGGCCGGACTGCCGCGCCGCCAGCGCCGCTCAGCTCGGTTTTGTCGCCGCGCTGGGCGTCAGCGGCGCGATCGGCGAGGTGGCGCCGCATGTCGCCACATGCTGCAAATGGCCGAACGATCTGCTCGCCAACGGCAAGAAGGTGTCCGGCATCTTGTTGGAGACCGAGATGGTCGCCGGCGATCGGCCGGATTTCGTGATCGTCGGCGTTGGCGTCAACCTCGCCTCATCGCCGCGCGACACCCCCTACCCGGCGACCTCGCTCGCCGAAGAAGGTGCGCCCGGCATCGCTCCGGCCGAAATGGCCGCCGCCTTCATCCGTCATTTCGCCGTCTGGCTGGCAACATGGCGCAACGCGGGTTTCGCGCCGATCCGCGAGGCTTGGCTCACCCGCGCGATGGGGCTCGGCGAGCCGGTGCAGGTGCGCCTTGAGCGCGACACGCTCGACGGTCGCTTCCTCGATCTCGATGAGGATGGGGCGCTGCTGCTCGGCCAGCCCGACGGCCGCCGGCGTATCGCCGCCGGCGAGATCTTCCCGGCGCGGGCGGCGTGATCCGATGCTGCTCGCGATCGACTCCGGCAACACCAACGCGGTCTTCGCGGTCTACGAGGGCGATACGCTTCGCGCGTCGTGGCGGGTCTCGACCAATGCGCGCCGCACCGCCGATGAATACGCCGTCTGGCTCACCCAGCTGCTCGGGCTTGCCGGGCTGACGCCGGGCGACATCGACGCGACGGTCATCGCCAATGTCGTGCCCGACGCCAGCTTCAATCTCCTGTCGCTATGTCGGCGATATCTCAACAGCGAGCCGCTGGTCGTCGGCAGCGCCGACTGCAATCCGGGCATCGGCATCGATGTCGACATGCCGGCGCAAGGGGTCGGCGCCGACCGCATCGCCAATTCGGTCGCCGCGCAGGATCGCTACCAGACGCCGCTGATGGTCATCGACTTCGGCACCGCCACCAATTTCGATGTCGTCGACAAGACCGGCAATTACTGCGGCGGCATCATCGCGCCGGGCCCGAACCTGTCGCTGCAGGCGCTGGAGATGGCGGCGGCCCAGCT
>JASHUW010000420.1 GCA_030039815.1 Alphaproteobacteria bacterium | reverse complement strand
GCGGGCCGCCCCGCCCGATGAGCCGCCCGCGATGGGCATGGCGGCGCAGCCGCAGCTCGTCTCCGACGAGCCGCAAGCAAAGCCGCAGCCGCTCGACCCCGCGCCGCTGCAGGCGCTGCTCGGCGCCGTGCTCAGTGACAACACCAAGGCGGCCGTCGCCGAAGCACCGGAAAATCTGCAAGCCGCGCTGATCCTCGGCAGCCCCGATTTCATGCGTCGCTGACATGGCTCGTTCCTGCCGCCTGCTCGCCGTTTTTGCTATCGTTGCCCTGCTTACGCCCATGTCAGCACGTGCCGAGTCGGTCACCACGGACCGGCAGATCATCCATCTCCTCAATCGGATCGCCTTTGGTCCGACGCCGGCGCTCGTCGCCCATGTCAAGGCGATCGGCATCGACCGTTATATCGACGAGCAACTCGACCCCGCGGCGCTGCCTGAGCCGGCGGCGCTGACGGAGCGGCTCGCGCCGCTCGACACGCTCAAGCTCGGCGCGTCGCAGCTCTTCGCCAAATATGGGCCGGCGTCGATGGAAACGGCCAACGGCATGCAGCCGACGCAGCACGCGATGGATGCCCACATGAAGGCCGCCGATACGATCCTCGAGCAGGCGCGCGCGGCCCGCCTCTACCGGGCGCTCTACAGCCCGCGGCAATTGCAGGAGGTCATGGTCGATTTCTGGTTCAACCACTTCAACATCTACGCCTATGACGGGTTCGATTTGCTCTGGGTGGGAAATTACGAGGCCGACGCGATCCGCCCCCACGCGCTTGGCCATTTCCGTGACCTGCTGCTCGCGACCGCGCGTCACCCCGCGATGCTGTACTACCTCAACAACGAGACCAGCACGGCCCCCGGCAGCGCGAACGCGCACGACCTGTTTTCCGGCATAAACGAAAATTACGCCCGCGAGATCATGGAACTCCACACGCTCGGGGTTGACGGCGGTTATACCCAGCGGGACGTCACGACCCTCGCGCGGATACTCACCGGCTGGGGATTTAATTACCCCGATTTGCAATCGGGTTCCGGTCCGGCATTCGCCTTCGATCCGTCGCGGCACGACGCGAGCGCCAAGACCTTCCTTGGCCAGCCGATACAAGCCGGTGGTGAAGAGCAGGGCATCGCGGCGATCGACATGCTGGCGCGGAGCCCGGCCACGGCGCATCACATCGCGTTCGAGTTGGCGCAATATTTCGTCGCGGACCATCCGCCGCCGGCGCTGGTCGATCGGCTAGCCGGGACATTCATGGATAGCGACGGCGATATCAAAGCCGTGCTGAAAACCCTGCTGACGAGCGCGGAGTTTCGCGACAGCGTCGGGCGGAAATACAAGACGCCCTATGAGTACGTGCTCTCAGCCCTGCGCGCCGGCGACGTTGATGTCCGCAATCCGGAACCGCTGCTGGGGACGATGGCGCGGCTCGGCATGCCGCTTTACCTGTGCCAGACCCCCGATGGGTACAAGAATACCGAAGGCGCGTGGCTGAGCCCGGACGCGACGACGATCCGGATCGACTTTGCCTCATTGCTCGCCAGCGGGGCCTTTCTGCTTTACACGCCGCCGGCCGACGAGGGGGCGACGCAGCTTGTCGCCGACCGGACGCCAGCCGCGGAATTGAAACCGAGGCCGGTTGACGCCGCGGCGCTTGACGCATTGCTGTCGCCGACGCTCAGCGAGCAAACCAGCAAGACCGTGGCTGCCGCGCCCGATTGGCTGAAGGCCGCGCTGATCCTTGGCAGCCCGGATTTCATGCGGCGATGATGGTGGTGGCGAGATGAAGAGGCGCGATTTCATGACACTGGCGAGCGGTGCCGCCCTGCTTCCCGCGTTGGGCCCGGTTTGGGCGGCGCGCGCCGACGAGGCGCCGCAGCGGCTTGTCGTGGTGATGCTGCGCGGCGCCGTCGACGGATTGAATGTCGTCGTGCCCTATGGCGAGCCCGCCTATTACGACGCGCGGCCGACGATCGCGATCGCGAAGCCGGGCGGCGACAACGGCGCGCTGGCGCTCGATGGGCATTTCGCGCTGCACCCGGCGCTCAGCGGCGTGATGCCGCTGTGGAACGACAAAAAGCTGGCCTTTCTCCACGCCTCCGGCTCTCCCGATCCCAACCGCTCGCATTTCGACGCGCAGCAATACATCGAAAACGGCACGCCCGGCCGGCCCAGCACGCCGGATGGCTGGATGAACCGGACGCTGGCGGCGCTGCCGGGGACGCGCACTCCGACCGACGCGCTGGCGGTCGGTCCCACCCTGCCGTTCATCCTGCGCGGACCGGTCGCGGTCGCGAACCTGCCGCTGGGGCCGAGGGCGGCGCAGCCCATGGCGATCGACCAGCCGCAGGTGGCGAGCGCCTTCGACAAGCTCTATGCCGGCAATGACCGCCAGGCCGAAGCGTATCGCCAGGGGCGCCAGGCGCGCACCGAGCTCATCGCCGACATGTCGAGCGAAGAACAGATGGCCGATAACGGCGCCCCGCCCGCCAACGCCTTCCCGGCGGTCGCCGATCGACTCGCCGCGCTGATGACCCGCGACCGCCACATCCGCCTCGCTTTCGCGGCGCTCGGCGGCTGGGACACGCATATCAACCAGGGCAGCGACACCGGCCAGCTCGCCGGCCATCTCAAGCCGCTGGGCGACGGGCTCGCGGTGCTGGCCAAGGGGCTCGGCCCCGACTGGAACGACACGGTTGTCGTGGTGATCTCGGAATTCGGCCGCACGGTGCGCGAAAACGGCAATCGCGGCACCGACCACGGCCACGGCAACGTGATCTGGATCGCCGGCGGCCGGGTCAATGGCGGCAAGGTCTACGGCGAGTGGCCGGGCCTTGCCGATGCGCAGCTCTACCAGAACCGCGACCTCGCGATCACCACCGATTACCGCCATTTGCTGGCGACGGTGCTGGAGCGGCATTTGCGGCTGCCGGATGCGGCGATGGCGAAGATTTTTCCCGGCATGCCCGCGATGCGCGGCGATCTCGGGCAGATCCTCGCCGCCTAAGCATCGCGGCGCTTTCCGGCGAAAGCCGAGTTGTGCCTATATTTCCGGAATGACCGACAACCCCCTCCTCGAAGACTGGGCGACGCCGTTCGGTCTGCCGCCCTTTGATAAAATTCGTCCGGAGCATTTCCCGCGCGCGCTCGATCGCGGCATGGACGAGGAGGCGGCCGAGATCGCCGCCATCGCTCATTCGCCCGAGGCGCCGAGCTTCGCCAACACGATCGAGGCGCTGGAGCGTGGCGGGCGGCTCTTGGGCCGGGTCAACCGGCTGTTCCAGAACCTCAATTCGAGCGCGACCAACAAGGAGATCGACGCGATCGCCCGCGACTACGCGCCGCGGCTCGCGGCGCACCGCACCAAGATCGCGCTCGACCCCGACCTCTTCGCGCGCATCGACGCACTCTACCGCGAGCGCGAGACGCTCGGCCTCGCGCCCGACCAGACGCGGCTGTTGGAGCGCTACCATCTGCGCTTCGTGCGCGCCGGTGCGCTGCTCGGCGCCGCGGCGAAGGCGCGGATGGCGGAAATCCAGACGCGCATGGCCGCGCTGCACACGCATTTCGGCCAGAACGTGCTGTTCGACGAGGACGAGTGGCGGTTGGTGCTCGGCGAGGACGATCTTACCGGCCTGCCCGATTTCGCCCGCGAGAGCGCGGCCGCGGCGGCCAAGGAGCGCGGCCTC
>JASHUW010000419.1 GCA_030039815.1 Alphaproteobacteria bacterium | reverse complement strand
GAGGCGGCCGGCTGCGCGGTCGAGGTGCCGCAGGCACAGACTTGCTGCGGCCAACCCGGCTACAATTCGGGCGACATAGCGGACGCGAAAGCGATCGCTCGCCAAGTGATCGCCGCGTTTGCGGGCTATGATTATGTCGTCGCGCCCTCGGGGTCGTGCGCCGGAATGGTGCGGGTGCATTACCTGGAGATGTTCGCCGACGAACCGCAAACGTTGGTGCGGGCCGAGGAGCTGGCGGCGCGGACCTATGAGCTGGTGTCGTTCCTCACCGATATTCGCGGCATGACGGAGGTCATGGCGCGCTGCGCGCAAACCGTGACCTATCACGATTCCTGTTCCGGCTTGCGCGAGCTGGGGATCAAGGCGCAGCCGCGCCGACTGCTCGATTCGGTTGCCGGCCTGCGACTGCGGGAGCTGCCCGGCGCGGAGATCTGCTGCGGGTTCGGCGGCACCTTCGCGGTCAAATACCCCGACATCTCGGACAAGATGGTGAGCGACAAGATCGCCGACATCAACGCGACCGGCGCGGATTGCGTGCTGGCGGGTGATCTCGGCTGCCTGTTGCAGATCGCCGGCAAGCTGTCGCGCGCCGGCAGCGGGATCGAGGCGCGGCATGTCGCCGAGGTGCTCGCCGACATGACCGACACCGTGCCGCCGATCGGCGCGCCCCGAAACTGCTAGGCGGCCGAGCGATGGAGGCGACCAGCCACAGCTTTACCGACAACGCCCGGCGGGAGCTGGCGAACCCGGTGCTGCGCCGCGCGCTCGGCATGGCCGGCACGGGATTTCCCGCGCGCCGCGCCGAGGCGATCGCTCGGCTGCCCGAGTTCGAGGCGCTGCGAGATCAAGGCAAGGCGATCAAGGATCACACGATCGCCCACCTCGACCACTATCTGGAACTTTGGGAGAGGAACGTGACCGCCGCGGGCGGCATCGTGCACTGGGCGCGTGACTCGGCCGAGGCGCGGGCAGCGGTGCTGGAGATTTGCCGCTCGGTCGACGCCAAGATCGTGACCAAGGGCAAATCGATGGTCGCCGAGGAGATCGGCCTCAACGAACACCTCGAAGCAAATGGCATCATCCCGGTCGAGACCGATCTTGGCGAGTACATCATTCAGCTGCGCCACGAGCCGCCAAGCCACATCATCGCGCCGGCGATCCATTTGATGAAAGAGCAGGTCGAAGAGACGTTTCGCGCCGCGCATACCGAGCTCGACCCAGCCCGAGCGCTCGCCGAGGCGCCGCAGCTCTGCGCCGAGGCCCGCACCATGCTACGGCCGCAATTCCTCGCCGCTGATGTCGGCGTCACCGGCGCCAATTTTCTCGTCGCCGAGACGGGGTCGAGCATCATCGTTACCAACGAGGGCAACGGCGACCTCACACAGACCCTGCCCAAGGTGCATGTCGTCGTCACCAGCATCGAGAAAATGGTGCCGACGCTGGAGGATGCCGCGACCTTGTTGCGCCTGCTCGCGCGCTCGGCAACGGGGCAGGAGTTTTCATCCTACACGACGATGTCCACCGGCCCGCGCCGGCCGGGCGATCTCGACGGGCCCGAGCAGTATCATGTCGTGCTGCTCGACAACGGCCGTTCGTCGATGATCGGCGGCGAGTTTCAGGACATGCTGCGCTGCCTCAGATGCGCGGCGTGCCTCAACCATTGTCCGGTCTATACCGCGATCGGCGGTCACGCCTATGGCTGGGTCTATCCCGGCCCGATGGGCGCGGTGCTGACCCCGGCGCTGATCGGCATCGACGAAGCCGGACATCTGCCGAATGCCTCAAGTTTTTGTGGACGCTGCGAGAGCGTTTGTCCGGTGAAAATTCCGCTGCCCAAAATGATGCGGCACTGGCGCGAGCGGCAATTCGCCGCGCACAAGGTGCCCGCTACCTATCGATATGGACTTGGCCTGTGGGCCTTCGTCGCGCGGCGCCCGGCGCTCTACCACGCGATGGTCGAGATGAAGGCGCGCATGTTGGGCTGGCTCGGCAAGCATCGCGGCCGCTTCCGGAGCACGCCGCTCGCCGCTGGGTGGACCCAGGCGCGCGACATGCCCGCGCCGGAGGGCCGCAGCTTCCATGCGCTATGGGCAGAGCGGCGGCGGGGCAAAAGATGAGCTCCCGTGACGACATTCTCGGGGAGATCCGCCGCAGCCTCGGCCGCGAAGCCAGCGGCAGCGAGAGCGGCGCCGAGGCTGCCGAGCGGGTCGCCGCGCATCGCCGGAACCTGATTCCAGCGCGGGCAGCCTCGCTTGACCGAGCCGGCCGGGTTGACCTGTTTGTGGAGATGGCCGAAGCGGTGCAAACGACGGTGACGCGCGTGGCGTCTGGTGATGACGTACCGGCCGAGGTTGCGCGCTATCTCGCCGCGGAAAACCTGCCCGCCGAGGTCGCAATGGCGCCCGATCCGCGGCTGGACGCGCTGCCGTGGGGCGACCGGCCGCTGCTGCGGATCCGCCGCGGCAAGGCGGAGCCGGGTGACGCGGTGTCGCTGACACCGTGCCTCGCGGCCGTGGCAGAGACCGGCACCTTGATGCTCACCTCGGGCGAGACAACCCCGACGACGCTCAATTTCCTGCCCGAGACGCACATCGTCGTGCTGCGCGCCGGCCAGGTCGTCGCCAGCTATGAAGACGGCTGGGATTTGCTGCGGGCCCAAGCTGCCGACAAGCTGTGGGGCTTGCCGCGCACGGTCAATTTCATCACCGGCCCGTCGCGGACTGGCGACATTGAGCAGCGCATCGAACTCGGCGCGCACGGCCCGCGCCGGCTGCATGTGATCCTTGTCGATGGCGCCGAAGGCCAGCCCTG
>JASHUW010000418.1 GCA_030039815.1 Alphaproteobacteria bacterium | reverse complement strand
AGCCTTGATCCATGTCAATACTGGGGTGTGGCGCGGACCGAACAGTGGCGGGCTGGCTAATTCGCCATCGCTCCCTTCTTTCAAGGACCACCGAGCAGAGCACGGTGAATAAAGACGGTGCTGAGGAGATGGTCGAGGTTGCTCTCGGTGTTTGGACGGATGAAGTTGTCGCCACTAGGTAATAGCAAGTCTTCGCGTCTAGGATCAGTGCAACTCTGTCACCTGCCGCTTGACTGATGTCGAGGCGGAAGAGACGAGGGCAAATAGTTCCAGGTACGTAACGAGCGCGCGCTTTGGTTCGGTCCACTTGGAACGAAGACCTTACCGCGTTAGACCTTCCGAGAATCCGGTATCGGCGCAATCAACGGCCGATCGTGCGGGCGTGATTGCCGGTCGACAACGCGCGGAAACCGGGCATAGTGCAGGAAACAGTCGCACTACCACCGGGCACCAGGAGTGGATATCCCCCGTCGAGTGCGATCCGCCGCAAATACACCTATACTGTCCGCCCGCAAGTTGGAGGAGGTTGGCATGCCGTTCTATGAGAAAGGCCAAGTTCGCATCCATTACGAAGAGGCCGGCTCGGGCTTTCCGCTGCTGGTCATTCCTGGCGGCGGGCTTAACTCGACGATCGAGGGGCTCACTACACACCCGTTCAACCCGCTTGTCGAGTTTGCCAATGAGTTCCGGGTGATCGCCGCCGACCTGCGCAACGCCAAGGACGGACAGTCAACGGGACCGCTTGAGGCCGATCGGTCGTGGGACGCTTATACCGATGACCATATCGGCCTGATGGACCATCTCGGCATCGACCGGTTCATGGTGATGGGCTTCTGCATTGGCGGCCCATTCATCTGGAACCTGCTGAAGCGAGCCGGCTGTCGGGTTGTTGCCGCCGTGCCAGTGCAGCCGAGCGGTTATCGTCACGAGATGCCCGAACTCTCCTATAACAACAACATGAAGGGGTGGGGCCCGGAGCTGTGCGAGAGGCGGCCCGATATCACGATGGCGCAGGTCGACGCGTTTTTGACGAACATGTACCGCGGGGAGCGCGCCGACTTTGTCTATACGGTGACGCGTGATTTTGTCCGGAACTGCCAGACGCCGCTCCTGATTTTACCGGATGATGTCCCGGGGCACCCCTATGCCGTTGCGTTGGAGAGTGCGTATCTCGCGCCGAACGCGCAGGTCAGCCTCTACCCGTGGAAGATGAACCAGCGGCAGATCCAGATCGCGCTCCGCCATGTGCGCTCGTTCCTGAACGCCAACCGGCCCGCGGCGGCGGCACGACCGCTGGCCGCGGCGGCCAAATAGCACTGAGGCTTGGTCCAAACCTGGGTCGCACGGGCTAGCCGCTTCGCGGCGGGGGTAGCGCATGGTTCGCCCTTCCGGCCCCGAATAGGCGGTGCGAGGGATGGCACCGCACCGTCTCGGACGTCCCTCTAGTCTCTTAACGGGCAGACGAAGGACGAAGGGAGTTCACCATGGCGGAACCAAAATGGTCGCTGCGCGGCGAGTACATGGAGAGCTGCAATTGCGATTATCTCTGCCCGTGCATCTACACCAACCCGCAGGAAGCGGCGACGCATGACCACTGCACGGCGGTCATGGTGTTCCGCGTTGACCAGGGGAATTTCGGCGACACCAAACTGGATGGGCTCAAATTCGCGCTGGTTATCCGCTCCGGCCGCGTGATGGCCGACGGCAACTGGATTTTTGCTGGGGTTGTCGATGCCAGCGCAAACGACGTGCAGCGCGCGGCACTTGCGGCGATCGTCGCGGGCGACGCCGGCGGGACGCCGGCATTGATCCGCCAGAACCTCGTCAGCAACTTCCGCGGCATCGCGTTCAAGCCGATCGAGGTTCAGATCGACGCGTTGAGGCGCTCTGCCTCGATCCCCGACATCCTCGCGTTTGAGATCGAAGGCGTCGCTTCACGCAACCGCACCGGTGAGCCGCTCTATATCGACAACACCGCCCATCCGGCGAACCGGCGCTTGGCGCTCGCCCGCGCGAAGGAAACCCACGTCAAGGGCTTCGGCCTCGATCTCGATCTCGTGGGCAAAGGCAACAACGGTCATTACGCGCCGTTTGCCTGGGCCGCGTAGCCTGACGGCCCGGCGACCCGATCAATTCGGCCCGATCACTTGGCGTCGTAGAGCAGCTTGCCGGTAATCGGGGCGTTCTCGCCCGGCACCTTCGCGGTCAGAACCAGCTCCCACTTCCCGGCCATGCCGGTCTCGACCAAGAATCGAAACAGGCCGGGATGATCCGCGCCGAGCGGCGTCACCCCGCCGGACATCTCGGCCATGCCCGCCGGGCCCATATCGGTCGTTGCCTTGACGATCGTGGCGCCGTCAACCGGCCTGCCGTCCGACGCATCGACGAG
Organism: Alphaproteobacteria bacterium; assembly: GCA_030039815.1. Classification (GTDB taxonomy): domain Bacteria; phylum Pseudomonadota; class Alphaproteobacteria; order ATCC43930; family CGMCC-115725; genus DATARH01. The sequence continues at coordinate 146 of JASHUW010000418.1, read as the reverse complement.
GCGAACCGTCATCGCCGTCTTGCCCGGACTGGCAACCGGCGTGTCGACCACCTCAAATCGATAGTCGTTGGGGGCGGCGATGGTAAGAGTCGTGGTCGCGAGCAGCAGCACGCCCCATGCGGCGACGCCTATCCCCACGATCCGCC
>JASHUW010000417.1 GCA_030039815.1 Alphaproteobacteria bacterium | reverse complement strand
CGCCTCGCCGTAGCCCGCCTCCTTGTCGCGATCGGCGAAGAACACGATCGTGGCCGCATAGCGCTGCTCGGCATGGCCGGCCGATGCTTCAAGCACATCGCGGATCTGCAGCAGCTTCAATTCGCGCTGCAGCCCCGCCGGTGCGCAGGACAGCAGCCGCGCCAAGGCCAGCCGGCTCCAGCGCGGCAGCCGGTCGAGCTGCGCCAGATGACGCATCGCCCGGTAACGCGAATAGCCGAGAAAGGCCTCGTCGCCGCCATCGCCGTTGAGAGCGACGGTGACCTTGCGGCGCGCCATCTCGGACACGTAGTAGGTCGGGATCGCCGACGGGTCGGCGAACGGCTCGCCGTAATGCCACACCAGGCGCGGCAACACGGCCAGCGCGTCAGGCTCGACGACATATTCCTCATGGTCGGTGCCGTAGCGCTCGGCGACCATGCGGGCATAGCGCGTCTCGTCGAAGCGCGGATCGCCAAAGCCGATCGTGAAGGTCTTGACCCGGACGCCGCCGACCCGCGCCATCGTCGCGACCACGCTCGCCGAGTCGATGCCGCCCGAGAGAAACGCCCCGAGCGGCACATCGGCAATCAACCGATAACGAACCGCCTCTTCGAGATGCGCGACCAGCTCGCGTTCGAGTTCCGCCGGCGGCTTGGCGGCGCGCGCCGCATTCGGCTCGGGCAGCCGCCAGTACCGCACCAGCTCCATATCGCGCCAGCTTCCCTCGGGATCGGGCGATGCGACGAGGTAATGCGCGGCCGGTACGCGGAAGATGCCGGCGAAAGCGGTCTCCGGCGCCGGCACGTATTGCAGGCTCAGATAGTGATGGATCGCCGTCAGGTTCGGCTGGCGGGCAAGGCCGGGCCAGGTCAAGAGCGCCTTGATCTCGGAGCCGAACAGCAGACCTTGCGGCGTCGGCGCGTAATACAGCGGCTTCTTGCCGAGCCGGTCGCGCGCCAGCACCAGCCGGCGCGAGCGCGTGTCCCACAGCGCCAGCGCGAACATGCCGCGCATGCGGTCGAGAACGCGCGGCCCCCAGGCGTGCCAGCCATTGGCGATCACCTCGGCGTCGCCGCGGCTGCGAAAGACATAGCCGAGCTTTTCAAGGTCGCCGCGGATCTCGGCGAAATTGTAGATCTCGCCGTTGAAGGTGAGCCACACCGAGCCGTCCTGGCTGGCGATCGGCTGATTGGCGGCGGAAGACAGGTCGATGATCGCAAGCCGCGCCTGGACGAGGCCGGCAAGGCCGTCCGTCCAGATCTCCTGATCGTCCGGGCCGCGATGACGCACGGTCTCGGTCATCGCCCACAGCCTGGCCTCAAGCTCGGTGCGCGGCAGCATCGCCCGCGGCAGCAGGACGCCGGCTATCCCGCACATATGAGGCTTCGCGACGACATCATCTTCCTTGGGAGGCTCCCCTCGTTTTGCGTTGGTGCGGACGGAGGGACTCGAACCCTCACCCCCTTGCGGAGAACGGATTTTAAGTCCGTTGCGTCTACCGTTTCGCCACGTCCGCGTGCACACCGCGAACAGACTATACGCTAATCCTCGCTGGCGCCTTCGTGCGGGTCGCCGCCGAGTGCGAGGATCAGCGCCTTCAACTCTTCGGTCGCCGCCAGAAGGCGCGGCCGGTCGGTGCCGCGGATCACCAGCGTCACGCCGAAATCGGCGCGGCGGAAATAGGGATAGGAGCCAATTTCAAGGTCGCCGTAGCGCGCCTGCAGCTCGCCCAGGCCCTTGGCCAGCACCCCCTCGCCGAGGCTGCAGCTCACCGAGCGGCTGAGCATCTTGGCGCCGCCCTTGAGGCGATGGCGCAGCTCGTTGAATGTCGCCTGCATGATCTGCGGTACGCCGGCCATCACGTAGACATTGCCGATCCGGAACCCCGGCGCGCGCGAAATCGGGTTGGGCAGCAGCACCGCGCCATCGGGCACATAGGCCATGCGCATCCGCGCCTCGTTGACCGCGCCTTGCGGGTAATGTCCTTCGAGCAGCCGCTTTGCCTCGGGATGGAGGATCAGCTTCACCGCGAAGGCGTCGGCGATGCACTGCGCGGTGATGTCGTCGTGGGTCGGGCCGATCCCCCCGGTGGTGAAGACATAATCGAAGGCGCGCCGCACCTCGTTGACCGTGCTGACGATGGTGGCGCTGTCGTCGGGGATGACCCGGACTTCCTTCAAGCGGACACCGACCTCGTTGAGCCCCTTGGCGAGGAACGCGACATTTTCATCCTGCACGCGGCCCGACAGGATCTCGTTGCCGATGATGAGAACGCAGGCGTTATAGGTCTTCGGCGCATTCGCCGCTTCATTCGGCATCATCGCTGCCCGTTGCTGCTGACGCCGCCTTTCATAGGCAAAGCCGCGCGCCGGCACAACTGAGCACCAGTGGCAAACACCGCGGCTGTCACAGCGCCAAAGCATTGCCGAGCGCGGCCCGACATCCGATATTGAGGGCACCGATTTCGAAAGCTCCAGGTTATGCAGCAAGACATGGTCATGGGCATGGATACAAGCCGCGAGGCGGTGGCGCGCTCGGGCTCGATCAAAATCCATGGAGCCGCCGCGTTCGAGGGCATGCGCAAGGCGGGAATCCTGGCGGCGCAGACGCTCGACTACATCACCCCTTTCGTCGCGCCCGGCGTCACCACAGGCGAGCTCGACCGGCTGTGCCACGAGTTCATCGTGGATAACGACGCCGTCCCCGCCCCGCTCGGCTATCGCGGCTTCCCGAAATCGATCTGCACCTCGATCAACCATGTCGTCTGCCATGGCATTCCCGGCGACCGGCGGCTGATGGAAGGCGATATCGTCAACATCGACGTGACGGTGATCCTCGACGGCTGGCACGGCGACACCAGCCGGATGTATTTCGCGGGGGACAAGATCCCGCTGAAGGCCAAGAAGCTGGTCGACGTGACCTACGAAGCGATGATGCGCGGCATCGCCGTCGTGAAACCAGGGTTGAAAATCGGCGCGATCGGCAATGCGATCCAGCGCTATGCGGAGAGCCACCGCTATTCGGTGGTGCGCGATTTCTGCGGCCACGGTGTCGGCCGCGTGTTCCACGACGCGCCGTCGATCCTGCATTACGGCAAGCCCGAGGACGGGCCGGTGCTGCTCGAAGGCATGTTCTTCACGGTCGAGCCGATGATCAATCTCGGCCGCTGGGAGGTGAAGGTGCTGAGCGATGGTTGGACGGCGGTGACCAAGGACCGCTCGCTTTCGGCGCAGTTCGAGCACACGATCGGCGTGACCGCGACCGGCTACGAGATTTTCACGGTGTCGCCGGCCGGCCTGCACCGGCCGCCTTACGACGTCACTCCGGCAGAAAATCCTCGCTGAGGATTTCTTCCGGGGTGTAGGGGCAAATTTCCGGAAATGTTTTTTCGGAAAGGCCGGTTTCACCGGCAGCCTTAATTCGCGCTACTTTGTAGACTCTCGACAAATCTGCCGTAACGGTCGGGCGTAAGCTCGGCG
>JASHUW010000038.1 GCA_030039815.1 Alphaproteobacteria bacterium | reverse complement strand
GCGACGGCTACGCCGCGATCTCGCCGCGCGAGGACCGGCAATGGGCGGCCTGGCTCAAGGTCATGGGCGCGCCCGATTGGGGCGACGACCCGCGCTTCAAGACCAAGCCCGACCGTGTCGCCAATTGGGACGCGTTGCACGCGCTGATGTCGGAATGGAGCCGGCGGCATCCGAAACAATGGATCGCCGATGCGGCGCAGGAAGCGCATGTACCGAGTTTCCCGCTGCGCGAACCGAGCGAGCAGCTCGCCTCGCCGCAACTCGAGCATCGCCATTTCTGGCGCGAGGTGACTGTCGGCGGACAGCGGATCAAGGCGCCCGGCCCGCCTTTCGGCCTGAGCCTGTCGGCGAGCCATCCGAAACCGCTTGGCGGTGCGGCGCTGCCGCTCGCCGGCGTTCGCGTGCTCGATTTTTCCTGGGTCATCGCCGGCCCGACGGCGACCCGCTATCTCGCCGCGATGGGGGCCGAGGTCATCAAGATCGAGGCGCCCGGCCGCGGCGATCCCGGCCGCGCCAGCGAGCTGCACACCGTGCTCGGCCAGGCGAAGAAAGGCATCGTCCTCGACCTCAAGAACGCGCAAGCGGTGCAGCTCGCCCGCGACCTCGCGGCGCGCAGCGACGTGGTGTTCGAGAACTTCGCGACCGGCGTCATGGATCGACTCGGCCTCGGCGCCAAGGCGCTGCGCGCGCTCAATCCCAACCTCATCTACGTCTCGGCCTCGGGCATGGGCCGCACCGGGCCGGAGGCGCATGCGGTCGCCTATGGCACGCTCTTGCAGTGCTACACCGGGTTCGCCGGGCTCAACCGCCATCCCGGCATCGCGCCGCGCGTCGGCTTCGCCTGGCTCGACCCGATGTGCGGGCTGATGCTCGCTTTTATCGTCGCCGCCGCGCTCAAGCGGCGCGCGCGGGACGGCGCGGTCGCACGCGTCGATTTCTCGATGATCGAGGCGATGCTGTGGACCATGGCCGCGCCGCTCATCGCCACCCAGCTCGACGCCCCGCCGCGCCCCAAGGGCAATGCCAGCGATCTCTATTGCCCGCACGGCGCCTGGCGTTGCGCCGGCGACGATGCCAAGGGAGATGCCGAGGGAGATCAGTGGATCAGCCTCGCGGTCACCGGGGAGGCGGAGTGGCGCCGCCTCTGCGACATCATCCCGGCGCTCGAGCCGCTCTCCGGCTGGGACTTGCGCCAGCGCCGGGGCCGCGTCGCCGGGATCAACGGCATCCTCGCCGGTTGGGCGTCGCGCCGCAGCGCCATGGCGGCCGAGGCCGCATTGCGGCGCGGCGGCGTGCCGGTCTCGGCGCTCCGGGATTCGGTCGATCTCGTGCGCGACGCGCACCTCCAGGCGCGCGGTTTCTGGGACGCCGACCCGCGCGGCGTGCTGCCGGGCCTACCGTGGCGCGCGAGTTTCGGTCGCGCGACCGGCAAGGCGCCGGCTCTCGGCGCCGACACCGACGCGGTGTTGCGCGATGTGCTCGGCCTCGCCGACGACGAGATCGCGACGCTGCGCGCCCAAGGGGCCTTCGGCTAGTGCTTTGAGTTAACCGCCAACCAAGGAGGAACGACATGGCGAGCATTTCCTTGAACCAGGCCAACCGCGTGCTGCGGGCGACGCTCAAGAAGGCCGAGGAACTCGGCATCAAGATCAGCGCCGCGGTGGTCGATGACGGCGGCCGGCTCGTCGCGATGCAGCGTCAAGACGGCGCGATCTGGGCGAGCGCCTATGGCTGCCAGGGCAAGGCGGTCGCCTCGGCGGCGTTTGGCCGGCCCTCGGGCGTCATGCAGGAGCGCGCGACCCAGCCGACCCCGATGGGCATCAACGCCTATTCCGGCGGCCTGATGATCATGGGCCAGGGCGCGGTGCCGCTGTTCCGCAACGGCAACCTCGTCGGCGCGGTCGGCGTCGGCGGTGGCACCTCGCAGCAGGACGAAGACTGCGCCGCGGCCGGCGCGGCCGCGCTCTAGGCCGACTTGGCCCCTCTCCCGCCACGCGAGAAAGGGTGGATCGCGCCGTCGGACGCGAGACGGGTGAGGGGCGGCGGCCGGTCCGCGGAATGGGTTGAGCCTGGCGATCCCTACGTGAGGGCCGCGCCGAGCAAGTGGGCGCTTTTGTCAAATCAGCGATGCAGAATTGTGTATTGCTAATTAGATATTGCGATAATAGATTGCTTTCATCGTTATTTGACAGTCGAAACCGGAGCTTGACGAGCGGCCGAATCCGTGGCGCAGGGCATAGAACAAGGCGAACCAACAATAAGAAGCCGTCTGTCGTACCGTGACCGAAACCAACCAACAACAACTCGGCGCGGCTACGCTGTCGAGGCAGTAGCCACAATAACAAGCCTGACGACGCGCGGACCAACAGCCGACCCGGCAAACCGGGAGTAGCGGTGAATATGAATTGAGCTTCGCGCTCCCCGCCCGCCATGCGGCCGCTTGGCGAACGGGGAGGCGCAAGCCCTGTCCGTCCGCCCCGAGCGCCCCTAAGCGGACGGGGTTGCCGAGGCGGCGGCGTCGCTGTCCGGCTTCCAGACGAACAGCATGATAACGGCGACGAAGCACAGGACCTTTGAGATGACGTTGAGCGCGAGCGGCAACGGTTCCGCGGGAAACGCGAACCCGAACGCCGCCCAGACGGCAAACGCCCCAAACATCGCCGCGACCGCGTAAGCGGCATACGCGGTCACCCGCATCGAGGGCAGCAACGTCAGCACCGACAGCGATGCGAACTGCCACAGGAATAACGGCAGGAACAGCATTTGCCGATACAGCACCGGATGAGTCGGGATCGCCGGATTGGTCCGCGTCATGACGATTAGGTCGAAGGGAAACTCGAAGATCATCGGCGCGGCGGCTGTGCCGATGATCGCGCTGGCCAACGCCACCTTCCAGCCCCAACGCCGTGTGAGGTAGAGAATCACGAAGAAGGTCACCGGAGCATCGGGGACGAACGTGCCGACCCGCACGCGGGGCGCGACGAAGCCCGGGTACGCCAGCTTCACCTGCAGTCCGTAAACGAAATAGGCGACGAAGAACGCATAGCCGCTCAGCAGCCAGATCGCGATGATGAACCCGGCGGCGACGCCTCGTGGTCGAGCGATCGCGACCGGCGTGCGCAGCCGTCTACCCGCATAGGCAAATCCGCAAGCCGCCAGGAGCAGCACGATCGCCAGGACGATCGCCGCGTTTCCCTCGTAGGGCAGCCACAACGGGATCGAGGACGATGACGGCGCGGCTCCTTGCGCCTGCGCAAGCTGCAAAAGCGTGCCGCTGTGCGCCGACCCGTGAGGTATCCCCGGCCCCATCCTCGAGATACGTAGTCCGGGGTCTAAAACTCCCCGCTTCGGTACGCCTCGTCGAGCCGCGCCTCGTCTTCCGGCGACAGGTCCGGCCAGGGCTGGCCGCGCTTGCGCAGCGTGCCGGTGAAGTTGGGCGGGCGTTTCTCGTTGAACGCGACGCGGCCTTCCTCGCCATCCATCGTCGTCTGGATCAAGAGGTGGTTGATCAGGTTCTGGACGTGCCACGACTGGTCGGTCGGCAGGTCGCCGAAGCGCACCACGTATTCCTTCATCATCCGCACCGCGACCGGCGGCAGGGTGCAGATGTGCCGCGCCATCTTCTCGGCGCGCTCCATGAGCTGGGCGTGCGGCACCACCTCGTTGACGAGCCCGATGCGGTGCGCCTCGGCGGCGTCGAACGGCTCGTCGGTCAGCAAGATCTTCATCGCGTCGGAATAGCGCAGCTGCTTCGCCAGCAGCGCCGCGCCCGGCCCGTTGCCGAGCCAGCCCTGCGACAGCAGCGCGAACTTGAACCGCGCGTGCTCGGCGCTGGCGATGCGGATATCGGTCGAGCTCAGCAAAATATAGAGCCCCGCCCCCGCCGCCCAGCCGTTGACCGCGGCGATGACCGGCTTCCAGACCCGCGGGTAATGGTCGCCCATGCGGCCGTCGACCCCGGTCTTCTGCCCGTAGACCGTACCGGCGAGCGGCCAGAAGATGCGGTTGGTGCGCAGGTATTCGCGATCGTCGGCGGTGAGGTCGGGTCGCGGCTGGAGGTTGTGGCCGCCGCAGAAATGCCGCTCGCCGGCGCCGGTGAGGATCGCGCAACGAATGTCGCGGTCCTCCCACAGATCGATCCAGGCGGCGGAGATGTCGTCCGACATCTTCTTGTCGAGGATGTTGGCCTTGGCCGGGTTGTTGAGCGTGATATACGCGACTCCATCGCGCTTTTCGTACTGCAGCGGCATCTCATTCTCCCGATTATGTCCGTGGTCGAATGACCCAGCCGACCAGCGGCGCCAATAGAGGCTGGCAGATCGATACCACGATCACCCCGCCGAACACGCCGACCAGCCGGTTGACCGCCGGGCTGATGTCGGCCGATACGCCCAGCCCCTGAACCATCCCAATGACGATCGCGATACCGGCCTGCA
>JASHUW010000037.1 GCA_030039815.1 Alphaproteobacteria bacterium | reverse complement strand
GGGGCATTTTCGCTGCGCGGCGACACATCGCCGCGGCATCGCGTCCCCCTCTCGCACAAGACACCTTAGGATCAGTCGGCGAATTCAATATGCTCTGTCTCGGCACGAGCCGGGATCAATGGCGAGAAGGCCCATAGCGTCGTGGATTGGGGGAGTTGGGCCGGGCTCGCGGCAACGTGCTTCATCGCTGCCCTGCTGCAGGCAACCAACGGGTTCGGCTTCGCCGTGCTGGCGGTGCCGTTCTTCCTGATGTTGGCGCCGCCGGACGAGGCGATCCCGATCATCATCGTCATCAGCTTTGGGGTGTCGACGTTCGTGATGCCGCAGCTCTACCGCTGGGTCGATTTCGGCCTGTTGCGCCGTCTGACCTTCGGCAGCCTGGTCGCGCTGCCTTTCGGCCTCTTTGCCGCCACCCATTCGAACCGGATCGTCGTCGGCGCGATCGCCGGAACGATCGTGACCGGCTTCGCGCTGATGCTGAGCTGGCATCGCTGGCACCGGCAGACGCGAGCCCTCGTGCTCTGCCCAAGCCGCGATCTCGCCGCCGGAGCGGTCGCCGGGGTGGCCACCGGGCTGGTCGGCATGGCGGGGCCGCCGGTGCTGATCTACCTGATGCTCGCGCGTGCACCGGTGACCACGATGCGGGCGACGCTGATCGCCTTCTTCGCGGTGATTTATGCGGTGACGCTGATCGCGAATACCGCCTTTGTCGGCATGCCAGGCCGGGACTGGCTGATCGCGGGGAGCCTTTTGCCGTTTGTTTGGGCCGGAGGTCGAATTGGGCTGCGCGTCGGCGACCGGATGGGTGAGACGGCCGCGGCGGCGCTGGCGCTGACGGTGCTCGGCGCGGCGGGGCTCTACACCCTCGCCGTCGCCGCGCATGCCGCGCTAAAATAGGCAAGATTCGAGGAGAAGCCATGCCGCCGCTCGACGCCATCAATCAGTTTCATTCCGCCCTGACCCATATCCGCCGCGATATCCACGCGCATCCCGAGCTCGGCTTCGAAGAAACGCGAACTTCGGACCTCGTCGCCTTGCATCTCGAGGAATACGGGATCGAGGTGACCCGCGGCATCGGCAAGACGGGACTGGTCGGACGATTGCGCGTCGGCAATTCGCCGCGCTCCATCGGCCTTCGCGCCGACATGGATTGCCTGCCGATCCTCGAGGCCAACACGTTCGGCCATCGCTCGACCCATGCCGGCAAGATGCACGCCTGCGGCCATGACGGGCATACGACGATGCTGCTGGGCGCGGCGCGCCACTTGGCGCAGACGCGAAATTTCGACGGCACGGTGCATTTCATCTTCCAGCCGGCCGAGGAAGGCCTCGGCGGCGCTTCGGCGATGCTCGATGACGGGCTTTTCGAGCGCTTCCCGTGCGATGCTATCTTTGGCATGCACAACCGGCCGGGGCTGGCGATCGGCAAGTTCCAGACAAAGCCGGGCGCGATGATGGCGAGCGGCGCCTATTTCGACATCACCATCACCGGGGTCGGTTCGCACGGTGCGCGTCCGGAATCGGGCGTCGACCCGGTAGTCGTCGGCTCGCAAATCGCGATGGCGCTGCAGACGATCGTGTCGCGCAATGTTCGCCCGGTCGAGACCGCGGTGATCAGCGTCACCCGGTTTCATGCCGGCCAGGCGTACAATGTGATTCCCGATAAGGCGGTGTTGGGTGGCACGGTGCGGTGTTTCAGCGACGCGGTGATGAGCCTTATCGAGGAGCGGATGCGGCGCATCGCCGAGAGCGTCGCCGCCGGGTTCGGCGCCAAGGTTGAGGTCGATTTCCGCGTGCTGTTTCCCGTGCTGATGAATCGCGCCGACGAAGCGCAATTCATCCTCGATTGCGCCGCCGAAATCGTCGGCGAGGAGAATGTCAACCGGGCGATGGTTCCGACGATGGCATCGGAGGATTTCGCCTGGATGCTGCGCCAGGTCCCCGGCGCCTATATCCAGATCGGCAATGGCGACGGCGAGGGCACCTGCGAGGTGCACAATCCGGGTTACGACTTCAATGACGCCGCCTTGCCGTACGGTGCAAGCCTCTTCGTGCGCCTGGTCGAAAAGCGCCTCGACCGACTGACCGGCTAGAGGCGGTTTCCGCGCCGCCCCTGGATGCGCTATCGTCTCCAACAATCTTTCCAGGGAGCGAGCCATGGCGAATCTCGGCGTTGAGATCGATTGCCTCGAAGGCATCAAAATCGTCGACTTCACCCAGTTCGAGGCGGGGCCGTCCTGTACCGAGTCATTGGCATGGCTCGGCGCCGAGGTGGTCAAGATCGAGAACCCGTTGACTGGCGATCCCGGCCGCCGTCTCGCCAAGCCGGGCGCGCCCGACAACGACCCGTGGTACTTCCATCAGTTCAACGCCAACAAGAAGTCGCTGACGGTCAACCTCAAATCGCCGCGCGGTCTTGAGATCGTCAAGGCGCTGCTCGCCAAGGCCGACGTCACGATCGAGAACATGGCGCCCGGCACCATCGAGCGCCTGGGCCTCGGTTACGATGAAGTCAAGAAGATCAACCCCGGCATCATTTATTGCCAGGTGAAGGGCTTTGGCACCGGCAGCCCATACGAGAAGAACCTCGCCTTCGACATGATCGCGCAGGCCGCGGGCGGCCCAACCAGCGTCACCGGCGAGGCCGGCCAGGCTCCGGTCAAGCCGGGCCCGTCCTTTGGCGACACCGGTACCGGCATGCTGATGGCAATCAGCATTTGCGCCGCGCTTTACAAGCGGGCGAAGACCGGCCGGGGCCGGCGCCTTCAGGTCGCGATGCAGGATGCGATGATCCACTACATGCGCGTGCCGTTCTCGCGCACCCAGCTCAGCGGCAAGGCGCCGCCGCGCGGCGGCAGCGCCCGTTCGCAACCCGGCGGCCTCGTGCCGTCGGCGCTCTACCCGTGCAAGCCGGGCGGGCCGAACGACTACGTCTACGTCTTCTGCAGCCGCGCGAACCCCGAGCATTGGCAGCGCCTCTTACGCGTCATCGGCCGCGAGGATTTGTCGGGCGACGAGCGCTACGACACGCAGAACGCGCGCAGCCAGCGCGCCGCCGAGGTCGATGAGATCATCTCCGCCTGGACCCGCGAGCGCAGCAAGGAAGAGGCGATGAAGCTGATCGGCAAGGCGGGGGTGCCGGCCGGCGCGGTGTTCGATACGGTCGAGCTGATGGCCGACCCCTCGCTCAATGAGCGCGGCATCATGCAGACCTTCGAGCATCCGACCACTGGCGCGGTCAAGATGCCGGCCTGGCCGGTGCGTTTCGACGGCTCGCCGGCCAAGGTCAAGCCATCGCCGCTGCTCGGCCAGCACACCGCCGAGGTATTGCGGGGCTGGCTCGGCATGAGCGCAGCCGAGATCGACGGCCTCAAGGCCGACGGTGTGCTCGGCAAGTAACTCGTACCCAAGGAGACCCCCATGAAGCTCTACTACGCTCCCGGCGTCTGCTCGATCGGCATCCACGTGCTGCTCGAGGAGATCGGCAAGCCTTACGATCTCGAACGGGTCGACCTGCGAGAAGGCGCGCAATTCCAGCCGAAATACACGTCGGTCAGCGCCAAGTCGAAAGTACCCGCGCTCCAACGCGACGATGGCTCAATCCTGACCGAATTCCCGGTGATCGCGCGCTGGCTAGCGCTCCAAAACCCGCAAGCGAACCTGATCCCCAAGGACCCCGAAACCGACATCCGCGCGATGGAGGTGATGGAATATTGCGTCGGCACGATCCATGCGCAGGGCTTTACGCGACTGTTCCGCACCGACCGCTTCGCGCCCTCGCCGAGTGACCACGAGGCGGTGAAGGCCACGGGCCGGGAGAACATCGAGAAAGGCTTCGCAATTGTCGACAAGGCGCTCGCCGGTAAGCAATACCTCGGCGGCGATCAGCTATCGGCGGCTG
>JASHUW010000416.1 GCA_030039815.1 Alphaproteobacteria bacterium | reverse complement strand
TCGGGCGCGTAGTCGGCGCCCTCGACATCCTTGGTGATCGCCTGGCCGCAAATGACACGCTTGCGGTCGGGGTCGTAGGTCAGGGTCGGCTGGCCGTAAAGCTGCCAGCCGCGGTTGAGCGCGGCGGAAACGCGATGGCAGAAACTCTGGTCGTCGACGCCGGTCAGGTAGCGGTAGAGCTTCATTTGTCGTTGACGCGCCCATAGCTGTCTTCGAAACGGACGATATCGTCCTCGCCGAGATAGGCGCCCGACTGCACCTCTATCAGATGCAGCGGGATCTTGCCCGGGTTTTCGAGGCGGTGCGCGGTGCCGAGCGGGATGTAGGTCGACTGGTCCTCGGTCAGCATCAGCTCTTCATCGCCGCGCACGATCTTGGCAGTGCCCTGGACGACGACCCAGTGCTCGGCGCGATGGTGGTGCATCTGCAAGCTGAGCTTGCCGCCCGGCTTGACCAGGATGTGCTTGACCTGGACGCGGTGCCCGGCATGCAGCGTCTCGTAGCTACCCCAGGGGCGATGGACGCGCGGCAGCGCGTCGGCCTCGCCGCGGTTCTCCTTGACGAGGCGCGCGACCAGCCGGCGCACATCCTGCGCGCGGCTTTTCGGCGCCAGCATCACTGCGTCGTCGGTGGCGACGACGACGAGGTCCTCGACCCCGAGCGCCGCGACCAGCCCGGACTCGGAGCGCAGATAACAGTTCTTCGCATCCTCGGCGATGACGTTGCCGGCCAGCACGTTGCCGGCGTCGTCCTTCTCGGCGAGTTCCCAGAGCGCATCCCACGAGCCGAGATCGCTCCAGCCCATCGCCACCGGCACCACCGCCGCCTTCGCGGTATGCTCCATGACCGCGTAGTCGATCGAATCCGCCGGGCAGGCGGCAAACGCCTCCTTGTCGAGGCGGATGAAATCGTCGTCGCGCCGCGCCGCCTTGAGCGCCGCTCGGCACGCGGAGAGCATATCGGGGCGCAGCCGCTCGAGTTCGCTAAGGTAGAGCGAAGCCGGAAACAGGAAGATGCCGCTGTTCCAGAAGAAATCGCCGGATTTGCGATAGCGCTCGGCGGTCACGGCATCGGGCTTCTCGACGAAGCGCGCAACGGCAAAGGCGCCCTCGACCCCGGCCAGCGCGCCGTTACGCTGGATATAGCCGTAGCCTGTTTCGGCTCGCTCTGGATGGATGCCGAAGGTGACGAGCCGGCCAGCTCGCGCCGCTTCCGCGGCGCGCTCTGTCGCGGCGAGAAACGCCGCGGTGTCGTCGATCGTGTGGTCCGACGGCATCAGCAGCATCAACGCGTCGGGATCGACCTCGGCGAGCGACAGCGCAGCGACACAGGCCGCCGGCGCGGTGTTGCGGCCGACCGGCTCCAGCAGCAGCCCGTGCGGCGCGACGCCGATCTCGCGCAGCTGCTCGGCGATGATGAAGCGGTGCTCCTCATTGGCGATGACGAGCGGCGCGGCAAACCTCGGTGCGGCGACGACGCGCAGCGCCGCCTGTTGCAGCAGCGTCTTGTCGCCGACCAGCGGCAAAAGCTGCTTCGGATAGAAAGTACGCGACATCGGCCACAGTCGCGTCCCCGAGCCGCCCGACAGGATCGCCGGGTGGATCAACCCAGCGCCGGATTTGCCCTTGTCCTTCATGACGCACCGTTTGCCGCAGCATGGTTAAGATAACGCTAGCGGCAGGGCGGTGTCGCGCCCGGAATGGCTTTACGCGTTGCCGCGCGCCTCGCGCCAAAGCCCCAGCTTTTCCTGCACCACCCGGTCGGAAAAGCTGAACAGCACCGATTCAGCGGCGGCATGATGGGTATGCGACACCCAGCTCGGCACGACAAAAATGTCGCGCTCTTCCCACCGCAACACCGTGTCGCCGACCCGCGTCTCGCCCGAGCCCTCGACGCAGACGAACACCGTACCGTCGGTCGAGCGATAGGGCAGCGACGCGAAACCGGCCGGCAAGACTTGCACGAAGGTCGCGATCGTCGGCATCGCGAATTCGCCCGAGGCCGGGTTCACATAGCGCAATTTGTGGCCGTGATACGGGTCGGGCGCGCCGTTCTTCGCCAGCGACGCCAGCGCCTCGCGGGTCCGGGCATAGGGGTAGTTGAACACCGGCGAGGTCTTGACCTCGGGTTTCCAATCGATTGGCAGCAGATTGTTGCCGTAGCGCGCGAGACTGTCGCCCTCGGGCCGGGAAATGGGCTGAGTATCCTTGGGATAGCCCTCGGCAAAGCTCGCGTTCAACAAGTTGACGATCTGGATGTCGAGCCCGTCGAGCCAGACCACCGGCTCCTGCGTGTCGTTGCCGTGGTCGTGCCACGTCCAGGACGGGGTGATGATGAAATCGCCCGGCTCCATGGTCGTGCGCTCGCCATCGACCGCGGTATAGGCGCCGCGGCCCTCGATCACGAAGCGCAGCGCGGATTGCGTGTGGCGATGCGCTGGCGCGACCTCGCCCGGCATGATGAGCTGCAGGCCCGCGAACAGCGAGCCGGTGATCGAGGCCTGGCCGCCAAGCCCGGGGTTCATCAGCATTAAGACGCGCCGGGTCGCTTCCTGCGCGGAGATGAGATGGCCCGACTGCATCAGGAACGGGCGCACGTCGCGGTAATGCCAGATCGCCGGCTCGGCTCTTGGCACCGGCGCCGGCGTCACCAGGCTGTGCAGCTGCTCCCAGAGCGGCGCGAGATTACCTGGCGCGATTCTGTCGTAGAACGCCTGGCGCTCAGGCGTGCGGGCGGGGTGATCCATTGGCGTCCTCCCTCCTCGTCGCACAACCGCCGAAAGGGCGAAGACCTATTCCTCGTCATACCGGCCGAGGCCGGTATCCAGCCTTCAACATCTCGACAGGCGAAGCCTGGGCCCCGGCCTTCGCCGGGGTGACGAAGAGAGGTGGACCTCGGCCTCAAAATTCCAGGCTAACGCCCGTGTTCCCGGGTTCCGGGTTCGCCGCCGATGCGGCGCCCCGGAATGACATCGTTGATGCTACTCCGCCGCTTCGCGCCGGCGCTCGCCGAGGCTGTAGCCGATCTTTGCGAGATCGGCGAGCAGCGCCTTCGACTGCGCGTCGCTGAGCCGTTCCATCGGCGGGCGCACGGTCGCCCAGTCGGGATCGCCATGGAAATGCGCGACGATGCGCTTCAGCGCCGGCACCATCGGATAGGCCTGAATCGTCTTGCGCACGAGGGTGATGTCGGCCTGGAGCTGGTCGGCCTGCGGCGTCTTCCAGTTCTCGTAGACCTTGCGGATGCCCGGCACGTTGACATTGCCCGAAGCGGTGATGCAGCCGACGCCGCCGGCGCGCAAGCCGTCGAGCAGGAACACTTCCGAGCCGGGGAAGATCGCGAAGCCGTCTTTCGCGTAAGCCTCGCACAGGGCCTTGGTGTTGCTCCAATCGCCCGAGCTGTCCTTGAGGCCGACGACGGTCTGCGGATAGGCCTTAATGAGACGCCCGACCAGCTCGACCCCGAACGGGATCATGGTCTGCGGCGGGATGTGGTAGAGGTACATCCTCAAGGCGGGCGACGCGACCTTATCGATCACCGTCGAGACAAAGTCGAAGACGCCCTGATCGGTCATGCCCTTGTAGTAGAAGGGCGGCAGCATCAAGACGCCGCCACAGCCATGGCCGACCGCGTGCTTGATGAGCATCGCCGCCTCGGTGATCGAGCAGGCGCCGGTGCCCGGCATCAGCCGCGACGCCGGGATGCCGGCGGCGATCAGCCGGTCGAGCAGCGCCATGCGCTCGCCCGCCGACATCGAATTGGCCTCGCTGGTGGTGCCGAAGATCGCCAGCCCGTCGGCGCCTTCATCCAATAGCCAACGACAGAACGACACGAAACGACCGGCATCGGGATCGCCCGCCGGGGTGAACGGGGTCAGGACCGGGACCAGCACCCCGGCGAAGGCTTGCGGCATGGTTTATCTGCTCCTTGGTGAATCCCCTCCCCCGGACTTGATCCGGGGGTCTACGAATAGCTTCAACTTATTCGTGGATGG
>JASHUW010000415.1 GCA_030039815.1 Alphaproteobacteria bacterium | reverse complement strand
GGAGTGGCCAGATGCGGCCGCCGCAGCGCTCGCGCGCCTCGAGGATCGTTACCTGCCCGCCGGCGCGCGCCAGCTCACGCGCCGCCACCAGCCCGGCGGCGCCGGCGCCGACGACGACAATGTGGTCGCGATGCAAAGAGGCCATGGCTGAGCCTTGCCGAACTCGGCGCGACTTGCCAAGCTCCACGAGAGGCGGCCGAGCGGAAATCGGTTGCGACCGATCGCCAGCGCCGCGCAACCCCCGGGCGGCACCCAGGTCTACGCGCTGGCGCCCGGTTGACACGATCGAATACGCGGGTCCGCGATCACCCGCGCCATGTTTTCGCTCGGTCGCCGCATAGCGCGACCGGGGGCAGTTCACCGGGCGGCCCTAATCCCTTCTTCCGCTTCGTACCGGCGTCAGGTCGTGAAGATCTTGGGGTGAGAGAGCCAGATGCTTGAAAGCAAGACTCCCATCATAAAAATGACCGCCAAATAGAGGACAAAAATTAATCCGGGCGTGTATTTATCAAATACCTCTTTTAGTCCGGAGTAAAGCACGATATACAGAGACACCACCGACAGAAAATAAAGTACGCATAAAGTTAGCGTTAAAGGCGCCCCTAAATGCGGCATCGTTTGGAAGATCAGATACAATGATGCCGTATGGCTGACGGAAAATACGATAGGCACAAACATGGAATAAATCATTGTGAAAAACGTCTTCCTGGTAAATAACTTTCCGCCACTTCTAAAAAATATTTCAAAATAACTATTGGTCGAAAATAAAGTATTTCTCAAAATCTTATCGTCCTTGTCGAAAGGATAATCTTGTTCGTGATCTTGTAGGTACTTTTCCGAAAGCTTTTCCGCGGTGTATCGCGCTTCGGCAAAAGTCAGCATCACTATGCCAAATCGCATACAAAAATAAAGGTTTGCCAGCGGCAAAACTATATCTAAAACGCCACCGTAGCGAGGATCGCGCAGAAATAAATTCGATACAACGTTATCTAATCCACATACCAGTGCGGTTGAGAGCAAAACCGCGAAGATCAATGTTGTCCATAGCGTATCCAGATCACGCTTGCTTGCGTCGCATTTGGCTAGTGCGCGATCGAGTAATTTGTCGAAGCCCTTCCGATCGGCATCTTCGGCATCGACATCTGTGGAAATGTCATCCGCTCCCACTGCGGCCATTGGGGTGCTCCTGCCAGGGCATGCTGATCATGGGACGATCGATACCTGCACGCTTCGCCCGAATTCTATCGAAACTGCACGTGAAACGATAGTTCATCGCATCGTCGATCTCCTCAAATTTGAAGCGGCCAGGTCGCGCAGGACAATCGCGCCCCCGGAACCCCGCGCATGTCGACAAGGGCGGGGCGGCGGTGCACGATGCATCGCTACCGGAGCGAGGTCTTCAAGATGCCCGACACACCGACCTTTGGCCGCTTCACCGAGCTGCCGCTCGACCAAATGACGCGGGAACAACAGGAGGCCTATCGCTTCACGGTCGAAACCCGCGGGCCGCTCGGCGGACCCAACAAGATTTGGGTCTACAATCCCAAGCTGGCGAAGGTCGCGGCGCCGTTCGGCGGGCACTTCCACGCCGGCCACTATTCACTCTCCGAGCGCGAGCGCGAGATCGCTGTCATCATCATCAACAGCAAGTGGCGTTCCGCCTACCCGACCGCCGCGCATGAGCGGCGCGGCAAGGAAATGGGGTTGCCGGCGGACAAGGTCGAGGCGCTGCTTTCGGGCCTCGAGACCTCGTTCGACGACAAGCGCGAGCAGGTCGTCTACGAGATGGCGAAGTGCCTGTCCGAGTCACGCTGGGTGTCGAAGGGCCTCTACGACCGTGCGGTCGAGGCGCTCGGCCATGTCGGCATCACCGACGTCATCTGCCTGATGGGGCATTACACCAGCGTGTCGATGACGCTCGCCTTTTACGACGTGCCGACCGGCGCGTCGGGCATCGCGCGCTGAGCGCGCAGGCTGGATTTCAACGCGGCGACCAGCGATAGGCCTTGGCGGTGGCGCCGCCCATCAGCATCGCCCGCTCGCTATCGCTCAGGCGATCGGTGAGGCGGAACGGCTCGACGGCCTGCTCGTAATTGACGACCGCAAAGGCGCGCGTCCAGTCGGTGCCCCACAGGCAGCGCTCGAAGCCCCAGGCGTCGAACACGCGGGCGAGCGGTTCCCAGATGTCCGGAAACGGATAAGGCTGCTTCGACAGCGTGCAGGCGCCGCTGACCTTGATCACCGCGTTCGGCCGCTTGGCGAGCTCCAGCACTTTCGGCAAGTCCGCCCAGGGTTCCGGCGGCGCCGGCGGGACGCGCGGCTGCAGGATGGCGAGATGGTCGATGATGAAACGCGCGTTCGGATGGCGGTCGATCAGCTTGGTGCCGTTGTCGACATTGCCCCAGAAGAGGACGTTGACCGGGAAATCGTACTGAACGGCGGCCCGGCAAATCCGGTCGAGGCCCGGATCGTCCGGCGCGCGCCCGGCCTCCGGCGTCAGCATGATGCGGATGCCGACGGTGCCGGGCGTCTTCTTCCAGTCGGCGATGACATCGGCCACCGCCGGATCGTCCGGGTTGACCGGCTTGACGATGCCGAACTTGCCGGGATGCGCCTTTTGCACCTCGATCGCGTAGCTGGCGTCGTACTGGTACATCGAAAAGGCGGAGATGAAGATCGCGCCGTCGACGCCGACCTTGCCCATCGCCGCGACCATCTCGTCGCCAGTAACGTGATCGGGCCAGTTCGGCACGCTGTGCCACGGCCGCTTGGGCGTGTTGGCCTCGTAGACGTGAACTTGCGAATCGATGATCGGCATGGGGGCGCTCCTCCTCAAGTTTAGGCGAGTGTGGTTACGGCGGCGGGCTCGTGTCCAGAGAGCTCGGGCTTACTCCGCCGCCTAGCGGCGGGCGGCATGCCAGTCGGCGGCACGCGGCCGGGGCAGCCCGAGATTGTCGCGCAGGGTCGGGCCTTCATAATCCTGGTGGAAGAGGCCGCGGCGCTGCAGCTCCGGCACGAGGAGCCGGACGACCTCATCGTACGCGCCGGGCATGCTGGTCGCCGCGAGCACGAACCCGTCGCAGGCGGGGGCGGTGAACCATTCCTCCATCTGGTCGGCGACCTGCTTGGGATCGCCGACGAACATCGGATGTTCGGCGACCGTACCGCGGCCGGAGATGGTGATGAAGTCGCGCACGGTCGGGTTCCTCTTGCCCGACAGCCGGATCACACGATCGCGAAAGCCCTGGAACGACAATTCGGCGAGTTCCTCGTCGGAAAACGGCTCGTCGAGCGGCTTCCGGGCGAAATCGTAGTTGAGCACCTCGGAGAGCAGCACCAGCCGGTCGACATCGCGCGCGGTCGCCTCGATGACCGCCCGCTTGTCCTCGGCCGCCGCCTGGCTCTCGCCGACGCAGACATAGCAGGCCGGCGCGACGCGGACGCTCGCCGGGTCGCGGCCGGCGGCGGCGACCGCCGCCTTGAACGCGGCGTATTCGCGCACGCCGTCCTGAAAGCTGTGAAAGATCACGAAGACGAGGTCGGCCCATTTCGCCGCAAAGGCCTGACCGCGGCCGGATTGGCCGGCCTGGATCAGCACCGGCTGGCCTTGCGGCGAGCGCGGCACGCTGAACGGCCCGCGCGACTTGAAATAGCGGCCGGCGTGGTCGAGCCGGTGCACTTTCGCCGGGTCGGCGAAGCGGCCGGTCGCCTTGTCGAGGATCAGCGCGTCGTCCTCCCAGGTGTTCCAGTGGCCGAGCACGACCTTCATGAACTCGTCGGCACGGTCATAGCGCTCGTCATGCGCCATATGCTCGCGCTGGCCGAAGTTGCGCGCCTCGCCGCTGTTGAGCGAGGTGACGATGTTCCAGGCGGCGCGGCCCTTCAGCATCAAATCCATCGTCGCGAAGACGCGGGCGATGTGGAACGGCTCGTAATAGGTGGTCGAATACGTGGCGCCGAGCCCCAGCCGCTGCGTCGCCATGCCCATCGCCATCAGGATGGTGCTGGGATCCATCTTGACCGCTCGCACACCGGCGGCGACCGCCTGGGAATGATCGCCGGTATAGATGTCCGGCAGCGCCAGACGATCGTCGAAGAACGCCATCTGGATCTTGCCGTCCTCCAGCGTGCGCGCGATCCGCTGGTAATATTCCGGCGTCAGGAAATCGAGCATCGTCGAGGGATGGCGCCACGACCCCGGCAGGTTCGAGCAGTTCTGCGCCTGCAGGAAGGCGATCAGCGTCATCATCCGGTGCGGCACGGCCATGCCAATTTTCTCCAATGCTCGGGCGCTGCGAGGGCGCCCACCCTTCTTACCAGCGGAACGCCGAGCCGGGGAATCATCGTCGCCAGCGACGCAACGCTGTGTTTCGTCTTGCTCAAACCGCCCGATCGTCAGTCTAGCTTACGATTGCTCCGACGTTGCTGATAGGGAAAGAGAACATGCCGGATACGCTCATGCTGGCCGATCGACCCGCCCGCGCCGATGGCGCCGAATACGACGCGATCGTTATCGGCGCCGGGATTTCCGGCATGTACATGCTCTATCGCCTGCGCGAATTGGGTTTGACCACACGGGTGTTCGAAGCCGGCACCAATGTCGGCGGCACCTGGTACTGGAACCGTTATCCCGGCGCGCGCTTCGATTCCGAAAGCTGGACCTACGGCTATTCCTTCTCCAAGGAGCTAATGGCCGAATGGGACTGGAAGGAACATTTCTCCCCCCAACCCGACACGCTGGAATACCTGAATTACGTCGCCGACAAGTTCGACCTGCGCCGCGACATGGAGTTCCGCAGCACGGTGACGGCGGCGCATTGGGACGAGGCGGCAAATCGGTGGAACGTGACGCTGGAAAGCGGGCGGCGGGCGGCGGCGCGGTTCCTGTTCACCGCGATCGGCATCCTCTCGGCTTACACGCTGCCGGCCATTCCGGGCCGCGACAGCTTCAAGGGCCCTGCCTATCACCCGGCACGGTGGCCGCATGAGCCGGTGGACTTCACCGGCAAGCGCGTCGGCATCATCGGCACCGGGGCGACCGCGATCCAGGCGATCCCGGAAATCGCCAAGCAGGCCGAGCACCTGACCGTCTTCCAACGCCGGCCCAACTGGGCGGCGCCGCTGCACAATTCGAAGATCAGCAAGGAGGAGATGGCGGAGATCAAGTCCCGTTACGAGGAGATTTACGCGCACTGCGCGACGACGCCGAGCTGGTTTATTCATCAGGCCGACCCGCGCAGGACAATGGAGGTCTCGCCCGAGGAGCGCGAAGCGTTCTGGGAGAAACTTTACGGCGAGCCCGGCTTTGGCATCTGGATGGGCAACTTCCGCGATATCCTGACCAGCGAGGAAGCCAATGCCGCGATCAGCGCCTTCATCGCGAAAAAGATCCGCCAGCGCGTGAAGGACCCACAAGTCGCGGACAAGCTGATCCCCAAGGATCACGGCTTCGGCACGCGCCGGGTGCCGCTCGAAAGCGGTTATTTCGAGGCTTACAACCGCGACAACGTGACATTGATCGATACCCTCGTCGACGAGCCGATCGAATGCATCACGCCGCGGGGCATAAAGACCGAAAAGCAAGAACACGAGTTCGACATCCTCGTCTACGCCACGGGCTTCGATGGCGTGACCGGCGCCTTCGACCGCATCGACATCCGCGGCGAGAACGGTCTCCGGCTCAAGGACGCCTGGGCCGAAACCCCGCGCACCTATCTCGGCATGCTCGCGGAGGGCTTCCCCAACATGCTGATGGTGCTCGGCCCGCACACGGCGCGCGGCAATATTCCGCAGGCCGTCTCACATAGCGTCGAATTCCAGGCGGGCATGCTGCGGTTCATGCAGCAGCACGACTACACGCGGGTCGAGACCCGGCCGGAAAAGGTCGACGAGTGGACGCAGATCGTCATCAAGGCCGGCGAAGCCTTGCTGTCGTTCAAGATCGATTCCTGGCAGAACGGGGTCAATCGCAACGTCCCGGGACGGACCGTGCGCCGGGTTCTGGGTTACAACGGCAACGGCGCGCATTTCCGGCGGACGACGGACGAAGTCGCCGCCGGCGGCTACCAGGAATTCGCATTCCGCTAATTTCCATCTCGTCTTTCCCGCGCAGGGGGGAACCCAGGCCGAGTGGCGAGGCGGTTGCCCTGGGCCCCCGCCTGCGCGGGGGCGGCGAAACTGGGGTGTTCGATTAAAAGCCACTTCGGCCACGTTCCCAAGGAGCACCGATGCCCGACACCGAACGCCTCGACCGGCGCCGCACGGCGCTGATCGCCTACGATGTGTGCCGGCGGGCGCTGACCCCGGCGGACCCGGCGCGGCGGGCGGCGATGCGGCCGGTGCTCGACGCCTGGGTCAAAATGATCGCGGCGGCGCGCGCGGCGGGGCTGCCGGTGATCTATACGACGCCGGTCAGCCGCGCCGACGGCGCCGATGTCGTGATGCTGCCGACCGACCTGTCGGCCGAGACCGGGGTGCCACCGCTCACCAACGGCATCGAGGGGACGCCAGAAGCCGGCTTTCCCGACGAGATCGCGCCGCGCGCGGAGGATTACGTGTTCCTCAAGCGCCGGCCGAGCGCGTTCTACGGGACGGGCGTCGCCGAGCTGCTGCACATGCTGCGGCGCGACACGATCGTCATCGCCGGCGGAGCGACCAATCGCGGCGTCGAGACGAGCGTGCGCGAGGCCTTCAGCATGGATGTCGCGACGGTCGTGGTGCGCGAGTGCTGCTGGGGCGGCGATCAGGCCGCCCACCAATACAGCCTCGACAAGGCGATGAAGATGTACGCACGCATCCGCACGCTCGACCAGGTCGCGGCGATGCTGCGCGACTGACCGCGCTGCGGCCGACGGGTGAGATACGCGTGATGTCATTAGGATGGCGAAGCGAGATTAGGGGCTCGTGCTAGGCGTGTTCGCGCGATCGAGCGCGGCGATGTCGCGATCGAGCGCAGCGAGGTCGTCCTTCCATTGCCCCCGCTCGGGATGTTGCTCGACCATCGCCGCAAGGATGGTTCGCCCCGCGGCCAGCCGTTGGCGCGCCTCGTCGAGTTGGCCCGCCTTTTCGAGCGTTGAACCGAGCTTCACATAAGAACCCGCCAGATCGTGCTGTGCGCGCAGGTTGTCGGGTTCCGCCTTGGCCAACCGCTCGGCAATCGCGCAATCGTCGCGATAGAACTGCAGCGCCGTGGCGAAATCGCCCTGGTCGGTCTCAACATTGCCGATTTTGCTGTAGGAGACCGAAAGGTCGCGCAACCAGTCGGCATTGTCGGGCGCGGATTTGGCAAGCCGCTCTCGGATGGTGAGGCTTGCCTGATAGGCGCTCAGCGCATCCGCGCGGTTACCCTGTGCGATCAGCGCATCGCCGACCTTTTCGTATGTCACCGCGTAATCGTGCTGCCAACCGGCATTGCCCGGGTCCGAACGAGTGAGGCGGTCGAAGATCGCCCAGGCGTCGCGATAGGCTTTGAGGGCCGCCGCCTGGTCATGCTGTGCCAGAAGGACATCGCCGACCTCTACGTCGGCGACCGACAGGTCGCGCTGCCAATCGGTGTTGCCGGAATCGGCGTCGGCGA
>JASHUW010000036.1 GCA_030039815.1 Alphaproteobacteria bacterium | reverse complement strand
TGCCGCGCTGCAGGTGACCTTCTCGCTGCTGATCGTGCTGCAGACCTTTTTCTCGCCGTTGCAGGGCTGGCTGGTCGACCGCTTCGGGCCACGCTTGCTGATCGCGACCGGCGGATTTCTCTCCGGGCTGGGTTGGGTGTGCGCGTCCTATGCGACGTCGCTTTCGGGGCTCTATCTGAGCTACGGGATCGTCTGCGGGGTCGGCACCGGCATCGTCTATGTCGGCGTGGTCGGGCAGGTCGTGCGCTGGTTTCCCGACGCCCGCGGCTTTGCCGCGGGGATGGTTGCCGCGGGCTATGGCATGGGTGCGATCCTGACGACGTTTCCGATCAGCGCCAGCATCGCGGACTCGGGCTATCAGGCGACCTTGCTGCGCTACGGCGTCATTTTCGCGGTGATCGGTGTGGCCGCCGCCTTGGGCCTGCGCCCGCCGCCAACACTGAACGCCGTGAAGGCCGAAACTGCGGGGGTTGGCAGCGCGGCGATGCTGAAAAGCCCCATTTTCTGGCTAATGTTTGTGATGATGAGCCTGATGTCGACCTCGGGGCTCATGGTCATCTCGCAGATCGGCAATTTCGCCGCCGATTACGGCGTCACGAAACTGACGGTGTGGGGAATGGCGGCCCTGCCGTTGGCATTGACCATCGACCGCTTCACCAACGGCCTCACGCGCCCGTTCTTCGGCTGGCTTTCCGACCGGATCGGCCGCGAGAACACAATGTTCGTCGCCTTCGCGCTCGAAGCGGCGGCCATGCTCATCTGGCTGCTGACAATCAGCGACCCGCTGTGGTTCGCGCTGCTGTCGGGCGTTGTCTTCTTCGGCTGGGGCGAGATCTTCTCGCTATTCCCCTCGACCCTGACCGACACGTTCGGTCCGCGCAACGCGACGCAGAATTACGGCTTCCTCTACATCGCGCAGGGGATCGGCTCGATCTTCGGCGGGCCGCTCGCCGCCCTGCTGCATCAGGGCACGGGAAGCTGGGCGACGGTCTTCGCGGTGTGCATCGCCGCGGATTTGACCGCCGGGCTGCTTGCGCTGTTCGTGTTGAAGCCAATGCGGGCCGCCGCGGTCTTGGTCTGATGATCAGCCGCGACCGGCGGCTCCAGCGGTATGCTCAGCGCGTCAGGATGATGCTCGCTGAGCCGGGTGGAAGGGGTTGACTACCCGCAAGCGCCGATCGATGCGCAGCCCGTGCTGAAAATCCTCCGACCACAGCACGTCGCAGTCGCTGATCAGCGCGGCGGCTACGATGAGCGCGTCATAAACGGAAAAGCCGTAACGCTCGGCCAGAACAAGCCCGGTCTCGTGAACTTCCAGCGTGACTGGCACGATATCGAGCAGTCCCCGTACCGAAGCCAGAAATGAGCGCGTTTCTACCCACGAAAGCGCCATCCTCCGCCGCGCCACATTGGCAAACTCGTTCAGCACCTGAACGCTGACCGTACCGCCGTCGCCCAACAACTGTTCCGCACGGTCGGCCTTCTCGGTCTCCGATGAGGCCAGGTAGAGCAGAACATTCGTATCGAAGAAGCTACCGGGCATTCGCCGCGTCGCGGTCGAACGTGAAGTCCGCCGGAAGCCGGCCGCGAAATTCGCGCAGGCGCCGGAGCAGCGCCTCGCGATCCGGCTTCCGTGAGACGGAAAAGCTGCGCATACCGGTGATGCCGATCTCGATGTCGTCGCCTTCCTTGAGCGCCAATGCATCGACGACCGCCGTGGGCAGTCGAACGGCAAGACTGTTCCCCCATCTGGCGATGCGCATGACGCCTCCTTAAGATATACGTTGTAGTCTATGTATATCTTACGGCGGCAGCTCGCAAGGCGGCGTCATAGCGGCCAGGCGCCGCCGGGGAAGGTGACGATCGGTACCATCGTCCCGACCGGCGCGGCGGGCGCGTGCGGCGGGCGGATCACCAGACAATCGGATGACGCGAGCGGCCGCATCATCGAGGAATCCTGTACCGGGAACGGGGTCGCTCCGAGCACGCCGTCAGGTCCGCGCGTCAGGGTCGAGCGCAGGTAGTCCTGTCGCCGGTCGTTCTGCCGCAGGTCGCGGCCGAGTCGCGCCATCTGCTGGGGTTCCGCCTTGTCGGGCAGACCTGCCAGCCGCTCCATCGCCGGCTTCAGGAACAGCAGCGAACAGACCAGCGTCGACACCGGGTTGCCCGGCAGCCCGAGCATCGGCGTGCCGCGATAGCTCCCCGACATCAGCGGCTTGCCCGGCCGCATCGCGATCTCCCAGAAATCGATCGCGAGCCCATCTTCCGACAGCACCCCGCGCACCAGATCGTGCTCGCCGACCGACACGCCGCCCGTGCTCACCAGCAGATCGACGCCGCGCGCGCCGGCAGCGAAGGTGCGCAACGCATCGGCGTCGTCGGGGGCGTTGCCGAGGCTTACCGGCACGCCGCCGCAGGCGGTGACGAACGCCGCCAGCGCCAGCGCGTTGGAGCTGACAATCTGGTGCGGGCCGATCGGCTCGCCCGGCATCACCACCTCGTCGCCGGTCGACAGGATGCCGACGACCGGTCGGCGATGCACGAACAGCCACGGCCGGTTCATCGCCGCGGCGAGACCGATATGGCGCGGCGAGAGCCGCGTGCCCTGGTGCAGCAGCACGTCGCCCTCGGCGAAATCGAGCCCGGCGCGGCGCACATAGGTGCCGAGCGTGGCGCCCTCGACCACCCGCACGGTATCGCCGTCGCGCTCGGTGTCCTCCTGGATGACGATCGTGTCGGCGCCCTCGGGCAGCGGCGCGCCGGTGAAGATGCGCGCCGCCTCGCCCTTGTCGAGAACGCCGGAAAATCCAGCGCCGGCGGGGATTTCGGCGATGATCCGCAGATTGACCGGCACGTGCTCCACATCGGCGGCGCGCACCGCGTAGCCGTCCATCGCCGAGACCGCAAAAGGCGGCTGGGTCCGCCTCGCGGCGACATCCTCGGCGAGCACGCGCCCGACCGCATCCGATACCGAGACTTGCTCGACCGGCAGGGCCGCGAGCGGCGCCAGCAGCCGCGCCAGGGCTTCTTCGACCGAGATCATCCTCAACTCCCTTCCGTCGTCTTTCCCGCGAAAGCGGGAACCCAGGGCAACCTCTCCGTCACTCGCTCCTGGGCCCCCGCCTGCGCGGGG
>JASHUW010000414.1 GCA_030039815.1 Alphaproteobacteria bacterium | reverse complement strand
CACAAGAGGCTGCCGTTGACGCCGCGTTTGAGCTCGACCGGAAATTGCACGCCTTTGTCTCGCAGGCGCCTACACAGCGCGGTCAAGTCGTCCTGGTACATGAAGCCAAAATGATCCGTGCCCCAGCCATTATGGCTGGAGAAGTCGGCGTAGGGCTGGATCGGGCGCGCGGCAACCGGGTCTTCGCCGGGCCTTTTGCCGCGGATCAGGATGGTCATGCCGCCGAGCTCGACAAAGATCTGCGCCGCGCCGCGCGCGACCGTATCCGCAGCGATCGTCGCCCCGAACATCTCGACATACCATTCGGCCGAGGCATGCGGATTTTCGCTGATGATATGGACGTGATCGAATTTGAAGGCCGGGTTGCTCATCACTTTTGTCCTCTTCCGAACATTGGAGAAAGGATAACCCAAATCAGTACCTTGCAAACATAGGCGCGGTATTAACCATACTCGTATCAACGCAGTTACAGAACAGTTACGTAATTTTACAGAACGTTACAAACAATTTGCTGCGTCCATCCGCAAGCTAAAATAAAGTTACGTTTCTGTTGGTAAATCAGCCGGCGAGCGTCTGCGATAAGGTTAATCAATAAAACCGCGGCTCGATACTAGACTTGAAGGAAGCTGTAGAGAAATCGAGAGGCAACAGCGTGAGGCCCGCCGATGATCCGCCGCGGCGACGCCGGATCGTTCTCGATCAGCCGAACAATGGCGGAGACCTGTCGGCGCCGACGCCAACGGGCGCCGAACCCCGCCAATCCTCATTTCCCCCAACTTGCGTGGCGATCCCCGCTCTGTCCCACGCACGGGAGCGAAGGAGCACCCGATGGCCTCTAACACGGAAAGCGTGGTTCGGTCGAACAACGGGAAGCTTCCGTCAGCGCTGAAAAAAAGCGGTCCCGGCAAAGCCAATGGCCATGCCAACGGGGCGGCGCGGGCCAGCGAGGACGACCTGCACGAGCTGCTGCATGCGATGCAGGCGATGCGGCTCGGCGATTTTTCGGTGCGAATGCCCGACGACCATACCGGGCTCATCGGCAAGATCGCTGACACTTTCAACGACATCGTCGCCGCCAACGAGCGCATGGCGCACCAGCTCGAGCGCCGGGTCGAAGAACGCACTGCCGAGCTCGCGCAGGCCAATGTCGATCTCGAACGGCGGGTCGAGGAACGCATCCGCGAGCGGGAGGCGGCGCTGGCGCAAGTGCACGAAATGCAGAAGGTCGAGAGCCTCGGCCAGCTGACTGGCGGCGTCGCGCACGACTTCAACAATCTGCTGATGGCTGTTCTCGGCAATCTCGGCCTCGTCAGCAAGTACACCGCCGACAATCCGAAGATCACCCGCCTCGTCGAGGGCGCGATCCGCGCCGCCGAACGCGGCGCCATTCTGACGAAACGCATGTTGGCCTTTGCCCGCGGGCAGGAGCTGAAGCCGGAGATCGTCGATGTGCCGAAACTCGTTGGCGGCATGGTCGAGATGCTGCGCCATTCGCTCGGTCCGGAAATCGAGATCGTCACCGAGTTCCGCCGCGAGCAGCTGACGACGCGGGTCGATCCCAACCAGCTTGAATTGGCGCTGCTCAACCTCGCGCTCAACGCCCGTGACGCAATGCCTGACGGCGGCAAATTGGTGATCGCGGGCCGGCGCGAGACAATTGCCGCCGGCGACATGGCCGGCCTCGCGGCCGGCCATTACATCTGTGTCAGCGAGCGCGACACCGGCCTCGGCATGGACGAAGCGACGATCGCGCGCGCCGCCGAACCGTTCTTCACCACCAAGGGCGCCGGCACCGGGCTCGGCCTCAGCATAGTCGATGGGCTGATGGCTCAGTCGGGCGGCGCGATGCGCATCAAAAGCCGGCTCGGCTGCGGCACGACGATCGAATTGTGGCTGCCGATTTGGCAGGGCGCCGAAGGCACGGCCGACGAGACCCGGCGCAGGCGGCGCAGCACCCGCCCCAGCGCGTACAACGTCCTTCTGGTCGAGGACGACGAGATGGTCGCGGCGGGCACGACGGCGATGCTCGAAGACCTCGGCCACATCGCGATCGAAGTCAATTCCGCGGCCGCCGCGCTCAAATTCCTCGAGACCAACGCCGACATCGACGTCGTCCTCACCGACCACGCCATGCCGGGGATGAGCGGCAGCGAACTGGCGCGCCGCATCCGCGCTCTCTGGCCGGATTTACCCGTCGTGCTGGCGACCGGTTACGCCAACCTGGCGAACGGGTTCGACCCGCAGCTGCCGCGGCTGTCGAAGCCGTACAAGCAGCAGGAACTTGCCGATCTCATCTCCGCCCTCGGCGCGGACTATCGGCAGCAGCTGGCCTGTCTGGTTCACGAGCAGCCCGCGGCTGAATAATACGCGCGTGAGGATTCTACATCACGGCACCGCCACCTCGGATGCCGGCATGCCGCTTGTTGCGGGGGTGTGCGGTTGCCGATGAAATCGCGTCGCGCGGCCCCATCTTTGCGCTGCGAGATGGACTCGCCACCTCTCCACGGGAGATTTGCATGCGCAACGGCGCGGAACTGCTGGTCGCGGCGCTGGAAAGCGAAGGGGTCGAGCGAATTTTCGGCATCCCCGGCGAAGAGAACCTCGCCGTTGTCGAGGCGCTACGTGGCTCGAAAATCGAGCTCGTTCTGACCCGACATGAGCAGGCCGCCGCCTTCATGGCGGCAACCTATGGGCGGTTGACCGGCAGGGCGGGGGTATGCCTCAGCACCCTCGGGCCGGGCGCGCTCAATCTCTGCACCGGGGCGGCCTACGCGCTGCTCGGCGCGATGCCGATGGTGCTCATCACCGGCCAAAAAGGCATCCTGCATAGCAAGCAGGGCCATTTTCAGCTCGTCGACATCGTCTCGACGATGACGCCGCTTACCAAGATGGCGCGGCAGATCGTCAGCCCGATGACGATCCCCACGATCGTGCGCGACGCGTTTCGCGTCGCACAGCAGGAGCGTCCGGGCCCGGTGCACCTCGAATTGCCCGAGGACATCGCCGCCGAAGAAGCGCCTGACCTCGCGGCGATTGCTCCACACCCGATCGACTTGCCTATCGCGCCCGCCGCCGCGCTCGACCGCGCCGCGGCGATGATCCTCGCCGCGAAGCGGCCGCTCATCATGTTCGGCGCGGCCGCGAGCCGCCCGCGCCTCTCGGCGCCGCTGTCCGAATTCCTTCGCCGCGTGAACATCCCGTTCTTTAATACGCAGATGGGCAAGGGCGCCGTCGATGGCGGCTCGCATCTTTACATGGGCACCTGCGCGCTATCCGAACGCGACTATGTGCATCGGGCGATCGACCGGGCGGATCTGATCCTGGCGATCGGTCACGACACGGTCGAGAAGCCGCCCTTCATCATGGGCCCCCGCGGACCCAGGGTGATCCATGTCGGCTACGCGCCGGCGACGGTCGAGGAAGTGTTCTTCCCGCATGCCGAGATCGTCGGCGATGTCGGGCCCAGCCTGGCGCTGCTCGCCGACCGGCTCGAAGGCAAGCTTGCCAGCGCCGCGGCGCTGCTGCCGCTGCGCGAAGATATCCTCGGACATCTCACCGACCGTTGCAGCGAAAGCCGCTTCCCGCTGACCCCGCAGCGCATCGTCCACGACGTGCGCCAGGCGGTGCCGGACAACGGCATCGTCTGCCTCGACAACGGCATGTTCAAAATCTGGTTTGCCCGCAACTACCGTACCCACATCGCCAATACGCTGCTGCTCGACAATGCGCTGGCGACGATGGGCGCCGGGTTGCCGGCGGCGATCAGCGCTTCCCTCGTGCATCCAAATCGCCGGGTGCTCGCGGTGTGCGGCGATGGCGGGTTCATGATGAACTCGCAGGAGATGGAAACGGCCGTGCGGCTCGGGGTGAACCTCGTGGTGCTGATTCTCGTCGACAATGCCTACGGCATGATCCGCTGGAAGCAGCAGGCCGACGGCTTCGCCGATTGGGGGCTTACCTTCGGCAATCCCGATTTCGTCGCCTACGCCGCCTCCTACGGCGCGGGCGGCCACATGGTGAGCGACGCGGAGGGCCTGGCGCCGGCGCTGGAGGCGGCCTTTGTCGCCGGCGGTGTGCACCTCGTCGCCGTGCCGGTCGATTATTCGGAGAACATTCGCGTGCTCGTCACGGAGTTGGCGGGCCTCTCGGCGCCAGCGATATAGCCAGGACGTCGCCGCGGGAATTTTCCCGTATCGATTTTTTATGCCAGGCGGGTCTAGGCCTTCCAGGCCTTCCGCGATGCAGTGCGGGCGGCGCTGATCCAAATCAACGCCCTTCGCCGAGGAACGCGCATCAATAGCCGAGGACTCAAGGACCGCCGCGCCACGATGATCGATTTGTTGATGATAGCCGGGCTTGCCGCCGCCTTCGCGGGTGTCGTCGGTTATATCTGGTTTTGCGACGCGGTTTCTGGCCCGTCATGACCTGGCAGGGGTGGGCGCAGATCGCGGTATTTGCGGCACTCGTCACCGCGGCGGTGCGACCGCTGGGCGCTTACATCGCGGTGATCGCCGATATCGAATGGCAAGCTCCCCGCCTGTTCCGCGGGTTTGAGCGAGCGCTCTACCGCCTGGCCGGGGTCGATCCGACCCAGGAGCAAGGTTGGGTTCGCTACGCCGTTTCGCTGCTGTATTTCCATTTTTGCGGCATCGCTCTGCTTTATGGCTTGCAACGCGCGCAGGGCGTTTTGCCGTTCAACCCCCAGCAAATGGGGGCGGTTGCCCCCGACCTGGCGCTCAACACGGCGGTCAGCTTCGCGACCAACACCAGCTGGCAGTCCTACACGGGCGAGACCACGCTCAGCGACCTCAGCCAGATGGCGGGCCTCACGGTGCAGTCGTTCCTGTCGGCGGCGACGGGCATCGCCGTGGCTCTGGCCCTGGTCCGCGGGTTCGCCCGCCGCACATCGCAGACGATCGGCAATTTCTGGGTCGACCTGACTCGCATCACGCTCTACGTGCTGCTGCCTATCTGCATCGTCGCGACGGTCTTCCTGGCTTGGCAGGGCGTGCCGCAGACGCTTGGCGGCTATGTCGACGCGACCACGATCGAAGGCGCGCACCAGGTGCTGGCGCGTGGCCCCGTCGCCTCGCAGGAAGCGATCAAGCTGTTGAGCGGCGACGGTGGCGGCTTCTTCAACGCCAACTCGGCGCACCCGTTCGAGAACCCCACCCCGCTCAGCGGTCTTGTCGAGATCGCATTGATCTTTCTCATCGGCGCGCCGCTGACCTACACCTTCGGACGCATGGTCGGCGACCAGCGCCAGGGCTGGGCGATCTTCGCCGCGATGGCGGTGTTGTTTTTCGCCGGGTTGACGATCGTCTACGCGAGCGAAGCCAATTCCAACCCGGCATTTGCGCCGCTCGCGGTCGACCAGGCCGCAGGGCCTGCTCAGGCCGGCGGTAACATGGAGGGCAAGGAAGTCCGCTTCGGCGTCGCGCAGTCGGCGCTGTTCGCCAATGTCAGCACCGCCTCATCGGACGGCGCGGTCAATTCCATGCACGACAGTTTCGCACCGCTTTCCGAACTGGTGCTGATGGCGAACATGATGCTCGACGAGGTGATCGTCGGCGGGCCCGGTTCGGGACTTTTCGGCATGCTGCTGTTCGTCATTCTCGCGGTGTTCGTCGCCGGGCTGATGATCGGGCGCACCCCGGAATATCTCGGCAACAAGATCGGCGGCGACGAAGTGAAGATGGCGATGCTCGCTCTCTTGGTCGTGCCTCTGTTTATCTTAGCGATGCCGGCCATTGCCTCGGTGTTGCCGGCCGGTCTCGCCGGGCTCAACAATGCGGGCCCGCACGGCTTTTCCGAGATCCTCTACGCCTACACCTCCGGCGCCGCGACCAACGGTAGCGCCTTTGCAGGGCTCAACGCCGATAGCCCGTTTTACAACCTGACCCTCGCGGCGGCGATGTTCGCCGGGCGGTTCATGGTCATTGTGCCGGTCCTCTGCGTCGCCAGCATGCTGGTCGCTAAGGGTCGCGTGCCTCCGGCGCGCGGCACGCTGCCTACCCACGGCCCGCTCTTCATTAGCGTTCTCATCGGCACCGTGTTGATCGTCGGCGGATTGACCTTTTTTCCGGCCTTGGCGCTGGGGCCGATCGCCGAGCATTTCACGATGCTCAAGGGCGTACTCTATGCTTCGCCCTGAAAGCGGAATTGTCGCTGCTCTGGGCGCGCTCCTGCTCTGCGCCCTCGCCGGCGCGGCCCGCGCCGACAGCTGCCCCGATGCGAGCCAGGACATCGTGACCGACCGGCCCAGCGTCACCAATTCGAGCGTCGTGGTGCCGGCGGGCAGTCTCCAGATCGAGAACGGCCTCAACTGGACCGCGCGCCCGGGCGAGGGTGCGCTCGACGGCCCGAATACGCGGCTTCGCTTCGGCCTTGGCGGCTGCACCGAGATGCTCGTCGACCTGCCGGATTACACCGGCGGCATCGTTGGCCATGGACCGTCCGGGTTTTCCGACATCGCGCCCGCCATCAAGCATCAGTTCCAAGAACTGCCCAGTGGTCTGAACCTGTCGGGCACTGTCGGGCTCGCCTTGCCGACCGGCGCGAAAGCATTCTTCGGCAATGGCTACAACCCTTACCTCCAATTCCCCTGGACGTACGATCTCGGCGGGGGCTGGACAGCGGGCGGCATGGCCTCTGCAACGTGGCTCACCGGACAACCGCAATCCACGACGATTTTTCAGCCGAGTTTCCTGATCGACCGGCAAGTCGGCGACCACGCCGACGTCTTCGCCGAATATATCGGCGACTATCAAACACGTGGCCTCCCGGCTCAGGAACTCAATTTCGGCGGCTCGTACCGCTTTGCTCATGCTCAGCAGGTCGATTTTCATACCGGCTTCGGCATCAACCGAAATTCGCCCGATTACTTTGTCGGTATCGGCTATTCGCTGCGTTTCGACGAATTGTGGTGAGGTGGCGGGGTTTCGGATTAGCCCCCGTAGGTCCACGCGGCAGCCACGATGCCCAGCACGACGGCGCCGCCCAGCCCGCCGCGTTCCCACCCCCAGCGCAGCACGCCGTTGCCGATGCACTGATCGCGCTCGGCGGCAATTCGTTGTCGTTTTTTGGCCACGCGTTGCCAATGGCGACCGGGACGGCGGATGCCGTTGCCCGGATCCGCCTAGACTAAAGGGAACAGGTCCTTCGCGGCGGTCGAGATCGACACCTGCCGGCCAAGCATATCGACCAGCACGCGCACCCGGCCGACATCGTCGAGGTGTTCGAGCGTCGCCAGCTGGTCGGCGAACGGACCGGCCAGCATCCGTACCGGGCTGCCGACCTTCAGCCTGTCGGCAAGGTGCAGGATGCCGCGTTCATCGGCCGAGGCGAGCAGCGTCTCGACCACGCCGCGCGGCGCCGGCTCGGGCAGCTCGCCGCGCATCACCAGACGCGACACGCCGAATGTTCCATTGATGCTGCGCCAGCGGTCACGCTCGAGATCGAGCACGACGAACAGATAGCGCGGGAAGAACGGGCTTTCGATGGTGCGCAGCTTGCGCGCGTGGCGCACCGTCTTGTGCCGTTTCGGCATGAAGGTGCGAAAACCCTGGTTCTCCAGGTTGACCTGGGCGCGCAACTCGCAAAACGGTTGGGTATGGACGGCGAACCAGCGCTCGCCGCTTTCGAGCCTCGCGGTACGCGAGTCCGCAGGGGAT
>JASHUW010000413.1 GCA_030039815.1 Alphaproteobacteria bacterium | reverse complement strand
GCCACCCCGAGGTGCAACAGGGTCGCGGCAGGAGTTGATGGAGCGCAACAGGTGGGAGACGGCGATACGCTGCCTCGAGGTCGCGGTGCATCCCAACACCAGCGATGACGAGGTGATCGCAGCGGTCGACGGGTTCCGGCGCACGACCGAGGGGTTGCCGCTGAGCCAAATCTGCATCGAATTCGCCTGCGGCGGCGTGCCGCTCGCCGACTTGGCGCAAATCAAAGACACGCTCGTGCGCCTGAACCGCGACAACCTCGAATTGCGGCGCAAGCTGGCGGTTGAGGAGGCGGCCCAGGCCAGCGCCGCGCAGCGCCTCGACGACGCCTATCGCCGCATCCACGCGCTCACCCAGGAGGCGATGGCCGCGCAGCGCCTCGCCCAAGCAGTCGAGCAAGAATTCGAGGATTTTCGCGCTGCATACGCGCAAGCGCTCGACGGCATGAAGCAGAGCAACATCGATCTGCGCTCGGCGCTGGACGATACGAAACGCCGCGCGGCGGCGGAGGCGCGCCGCCCGTTCAGCGCCTTCCTCGCCGAGGCGCGCCTTGCAGCCAGCGAAGCGGCAGCCGTCAACAGCGGGGCCGGCAGCGGCCGCCTGCGGCTCGTCGAACCGACCGAGCCGTGGACGGCTTAAGTTACGGTCGAACAACGACGCGGGCCGCTCGCCTTGCGGGAGACTAACGGACCAAGCTAGCCTTTGCCCGTCAGTCTTCGTGCAAAGGGGCGGCCCATGGCCCTCAAGGACAAAATCGCGTTCGGCATGTCGCTGCCGCACCGCTCGCCCGATCCGATCGACATGGCGGCGGTGAAACGGGTCGCGCAGCGCGCCGAGGCGCTCGGCTTTCGCGACCTGTGGGTTACCGAGAACACGCTCAACGAAGAGTCGATGTGCTTCGACCCGGTCGTGGTGCTGACCTATGCCGCTTCGGTGACGACAAAAATCCGCGTCGGCGCCTCGGTGGTGGTGCTGGCGGTGCATCACCCGGCGATGGTCGCGCATCAATGGGCGACGCTCGATTACGTCAGCGGCGGACGCGCGATCCTCGGCGTCGGCCTCGGTCGCGGGCACCATTACCGCCAGTTCGAGGTGCCGGAAGAGGGCAAGGTCGCGCGCTTCCGGGAGGAGGTCGCGCTGATCCGCGCGCTGTGGAGCGAGGAGCGGGTCACGTTCCGCGGCAGGTTCTACAACATCGAAAACGAGGTGATGTCGCCGCGCCCGGTGCAGCGGCCGCTGCCGCTGTGGATGGGGGTCGGTCACCCGAACGCGGTCAAGCGCAGCGCCGAGCTGGCCGACGGCTGGATGGGCTCGGGCGGGTCGAGCATCGCCGAGTTCGGCCGCTCGGTGCCGATCCTTAAGGAGGCGCTCGCGGCGCGCGGGCGCGACCCCGAGACCTTCCCGATCTCGAAGCGCATCTTCATGATGGTCGACGACAATGCCGCGACCGCGCGGCGCCTGCTCGACCGCTGGTTCACCGAGGTCTATCACAACCCGCCAGGCACCGATTTCTCGGGCATCCACGGCACGCCGGAACAGGTGCGCGAGCGCCTGGAGGAAGTTGTGGCGATGGGCGCCAACCATCTGATGCTCAACCCGGTGTCGAACTACGTCGAACAGGTCGATGCGCTGGCCGAGGTGGTGGGATTGAAATAGGGCAGGAGTGTTCAAACTGAACCGCTTTCCACCATCCCCTCCCCCGGACTTGATCCGGGGGGCCACGAATAGTCTTCGCGTATTCGTGGATGGCCGGGTCGAACCCGGCCAAGGCGAATGAAGGAGGCTGATCAGCTTGACCAGATGATGGTCCAGGAGGCCGAGATGTCGATGCCATCCGAGAATATCGTCAAGCAGAACGTCGCGGCGCATTGGGGCCGGCGCGCGGCGCATTTCGACCAGGATTTCGGGCACAGCATCCGCACGCCCGGGGAGCACGCCGCGTGGGACAGGGTGATCGGGCTGGCGGTGGGCGGCCGCGGCGGGATCGCGGCGCTCGATGTTGGCTGCGGCACCGGGTTCTTGAGCCTCGAGCTGGCGGGGCGGGGGCATCGCGTCACCGGCATCGATTTCGCGCCCGAGATGCTGGCGCTGGCGAAAGGCAAGGCGGCGGATGCTGGCGCGCACATCCGCTTCGAGCATGCGGACGCGGAGAACCTGCCCTTCGCCGCGGCTAGCTTCGACCTGGTGATCACTCGCCATGTGCTGTGGACGCTGCCGCATCCCGAGGCGGCGATCGGCGAATGGATCCGTGTGCTGCGGCCGGGCGGGCGGCTCGCGGTGATCGATGGGCAGTCGCTTGTCGCGCCCGGCGAGGAGCAGGCGGCGAGCGCGCGGCGCAGCGCGGAATACGCGCCGATCGGCGACCAGCTGCCATTCCTGATGGGCAAGGCGCGGGAAGAGATCGAGGCGCTGTTCCGCGCCAAGGGGCTCGTCGCGGTCGCCAGCGACCCGCTCGCCGATGTGATCATGGCGCAGAACGAGCGCGCGGCGGCGGAGGGCGAGGCGCTGCGGCCGCGCCGGCGCTACATCGTCTGGGGCGAGGTTCCCGGATGAAACGTTTCGTTTCTTCGTCGTTCCCGCGAAAGCGGGAACCCAGAGCGGCCGTTCCGTCGCTTGCTCCGGGGCCCCCGCCTTCGCGGGGGCGACGATAAAAGGATGCCGTCCGCCGCCGAGCTTGAAGCCGTCGTCGCCGCGCGCCGGCAAACCCTTGGCGACGCGCATGCCGACACGCTGAGCGCGATGCTCGACCTCGCCGAGGCGCTGTGGGGCGAGGGGCGGCTCAACGCGGCGCGGCGGTTGGAAGAGGCGGTCGTCGCGGGCCGCCGGAAGCTTTTCGGCGCGGCGCACCCCGAGACGTTGAAGGCGCTCGGCAAGCTCGCGGTGTCGATCGGCCAGCAGGGTGACCTTCATGTGGCGCGCCGGTTGCAGGAAGAGGTCGTCGCCGGCCTGCGCGTGCATTACGGCGCCGAGGCGCGCGACGCGCTGCGCGCGGTCAACAACCTCGCCGGCACCGTCGCCGCGCTCGGCGATGTCGAGGCGGCACACGCGATGCTCCGGGAGACGATCCGGACGCTGGCGCGGGTGTTCGGCGAGGAGGACGCCGATACGCTGACCTCGCTGAGCAATCTCGCGGCGCTGCTGTGGCAGGCCGGAGAACGCGACGAGGCGGTCGAGTTGCAGGAGCACGTCGCCGGCGCGCTGCGCCGAACCCGCGGCGGTGACGACAAGGCCACCCAGGCCGCCGAGGCGACGCTCGCGGGAATGCTGAACGAGCTGTTTTAACAGGCGGCCCACCGCCTGTTCTCCGCCTGATAACGGCTTTTTAACAGGCGGAGACATGCGGCCCATCAGGAGGCGCCGCGCACCGCGCATCAGGCGGATGAACCAGGCTTTTGCGACTGTTGTCATTCTTGCCAACGAGGCACTCACACCCGCACACACGGCGGTTTGCGCCTCATATGTTCATCATATGTTCTCGCTTCAATGAGCGCCGCAAAAAATTTTTGCCGAGCCTACTGCACCGGCAGGACCCGGTGATCGACGTTGCAGGGGTGGACGACGCTGCCGCAATACGGGTTCACCGTCTGCCGGTAGGAGGCTCGCGCGACGTATCGATGGGTCCAGTGATGGTGCGCGACGGCGACGTGGTGGACCGGGTGTCGCACGGCCGCGACGTGGTGCGGGGGCGGCGTCCAGACCGGCGTTGGCGGGACGACGGCGGCAGCAGGAGGCGGAACTGGGGCCGGCGGCGGCGCGGTGAGGGCCGGGG
>JASHUW010000035.1 GCA_030039815.1 Alphaproteobacteria bacterium | reverse complement strand
GCTGGCGAGCGCCTACCATTCGCCGCATAATCGCCGTCACCTCGCCGCCGCCCGCGGAGGGGCGTGATAGCGGCTGAGGGGCCTCTTCTCGGATGATCGACTACCGCAGCGACAATACCGGACGCGCCGCGCCAGAAATCCTCGACGCGCTGGTCCGCGCCAACGAAGGCACCGCGCTCGGCTATGGCGCCGACGAGTGGACCGCGCGGCTACAGGAGCGGTTTTCCGAGCTGTTCGAAACGCAGGTCCGCGTGTTTCCGGTCGCTACCGGCACCGCCGCCAACGCGCTGTCGCTGGCGTCGCTCGCGCCGTCCTGGGGGCTCGTGTTCTGCAACGCGGCGGCGCACATCAATACCGCCGAGGCGAATGCCGCCGGGTTTTTCGGCGGCGGCCTCAAACTGGCGCCGGTCGCCGGCGAGCACGGCAAGGTCGATGCCGGGGAATTCGCCCGCGCTCTCGCCGCCTTTCCCCCCGGCCAGCTGCATCGCGGCGAGCCGGCTGCGGTCAACCTGACCCAGGCGACCGATCTGGGTGCGGTCTACCGGTTCGACGAGGTGCGCGCGGTCGTCGACGTCGCGCGGGCGCGCGGGCTCAAGGTTCACATGGATGGCGCGCGCGTCGCCAACGCGCTGGCGCGGCTGCAATGCAGCCCGGCCGACCTCACGTGGCGCGCCGGCGTCGACATATTGTCGTTCGGCGCGACCAAGAATGGCGGCGCGCTGTGCGACGCGATCGTGGTGTTTTCGCCGGAACTCGCCGACCGCCTGGCGATCCAGCTGCGGCGCGCCGGCCAGGTGTGGTCGAAGATGCGTTTCGCGTCGGCGCAGCTGATGGCCTATATCGAGAACGGGCTGTGGCTGCGGCTCGCGACGCGGTCGAATGCCGCCGCGGCGCGCATCGCCGGCGGGATCGCCGGAATCGCCAGCCTCAAGCTGGTCGCCCCGGTCGAGGCCAACGAGATCTTTCTCGAGCTGCCGCCGGGCGCGATGGACGCGCTCGAGGCGGACGGGTTCCAGTTCTACCGGCGCAGCGCGACGCTCGCCCGCTTCGTCTGCCGCTTCGATGTGACCGATGCCGAGGCCGACGCGCTCGTCGCCGCATTGAAGCGGCACTGCGCGTTGCCGGCGAAAGCGGCGGAGTAGTTACTCCGCCGCCTGGCTTTCCTCGGCCGGGAGCATGCCGAGCGCGCGACGGTAGACATCGAGCAGCGTCTCCTGCTCGTCGAGGTCGTCCTTGTCCATGCGGCGCAGGCGGATCACCTGGCGCATGATCTTGACGTCGAAGCCTGTGCCCTTGGCCTCGGCGTAGACTTCCTTGATGTCGTTCGCGAGCGCCTTCTTTTCCTCTTCGAGGCGTTCGATGCGCTCGATAAAGCTCTTCAGCCGGTCGCCGGCAATCCCCCCAACGTCAGGCATACCCCCTCCAAGAACCCCGTGCCAAAGTCCCTTGGCCGGGCTTGACCCGGCCATCCACGTCGTCTTTCGCCAACGCTCGAAAATGAAGACGTGGACCCGTGGGTCAAGCCCGCGGGAGGAGTTTAAAAAATCGATCAGTGCTTGTGCTGCTGCGCGGCGAAAGCGGCCTTCTGCTCCGCGCTCGCCTCTTTCTGGTACTTCTTGCGCCATTCGTCATAGGGCATGCCGTAGACGATCTCGCGCGCCTCGAGGTCGCTGAGGCCGATGCCTTTCCCCTCGGCCGCCTCGCGATACCATCTCGACAGGCAGTTGCGGCAGAACCCGGCGAGGTTCATCAGGTCGATGTTCTGCACGTCGGTGCGCTCGCGCAGATGGGCGACGAGGGTGCGAAACGCCGCGGCTTCGAGCTCGGTGCGGGTCTTGTCGTCGATTGGGTCCATCGATGTCGCCTCCAATGCTAGGCCTTATGTAGGTCGGTCAGATGGGAAAGACCAGCGAGGTCGGCACCAGCGTCGCATCGGGAACGCAGATGCGCTCGGCGAAGCGCAACATGCCGCCATCCTCAACCACCCGGTCGTAAAGCCGGCCGCAGAGGAACACCTGCGACGGCTCGTTGAGCATGGTCTGGAATGCCGCGAAGCTTGCCGACAGCCGCATGCCGTCGGGCGCGATCGCGCGCAGCACGACGCCGCTGACGATCCGGCGCACTATCCGCGGCGCAAACAGCGAGGTCTTGCGGATCGCCGCGACCCGATCGGCGAGCATGCCGCGGCTCTCCGCCTGGAGCAGGCCGAGCGGCAGGGCGGAATCGTAATTCTCGCGCGAGATGATCTTGTAGAGGCAGGTCTCGGTGAACAGCTCCGGCCAGCGCTCGAGCTCGCCCTCGTCGAGCGCCTCGTCATAGGCGGCGTAGAGATCGGCGAGGCGGATGCGCAATTCGGGCGCCGCCGCAATCCCGGGCGCGACCGCGATCATTTCCGGCTACAGCCCCATCACCGAGCGATAGTGGCGGTAGAAGCCGCGAATCGCCGTCTCGGTCACGGTATGCGGCGTGTCGGCGATGTCGCGGCCGCCCATCTCGACCAGGCACTCGCCGTCCTCGGCGCTGTCGAACCCGGCCTGCGACAGCAGCATCGCCTCACCGTCGTCGACCGAGACTAGGCCGGCCGGCCCGAACAAATTCGATTGGCGCAACCGCCGCTCGGTCATCTCCGGCGGATCGTCGGCATAGCCGAAATGCGTCCATACGAGGTCGAAGCTGCCGGCATCGAGCGGCACGATCTGCCGCATCGCCAAGCCGTTTGACTGCTGCTGGACGATGAGGTTCGGCCACAACGACTGGATCACGACAGTGGCCTCGCCCGGATACTCGCGCACGGGATCGATGAGGCGCGGGTCGGCGAGCCGCAGATCCTGGTGGAAGGCGCGCATCTGCGCCGTTGCGTCGGTAAGCTTCTGCTCGCCGCGCTGGTTGACGAGCGCCGCGTGGCGGCCAGTCTCATCCATCACGACCGCCGATTTCTGGTCCATCCGGAAAAGACCGAACGTCACCAGGAATACGTGCAACAGGCTCGCGTGATAGGGATCGCGATTGTTCTCCTGGTAGAGCTTCCAATTGCCCGGCAGGCGCTGGCGCTGATAGCCGAGCACCCGCAGTTTGCGGCCGTCGAAAGTGCGGTCGAACAGCGGCAGGATGGTCGGGCCGAGATAGTCCTCGATGGCCTCGTTGGGCTCGCCAAAGCTGGCGAAGACGACGCCGTGGCGCGACGCGACGGCAAGCCGTCTCAGCCCATGCTCCTCCGCGCGGAAATCGGCGGGCATGCCGCCCTGGCCTTTGAGCCCGCGGCGAAACGGGACGCCAAAGAGCCGCCCTTCGAGATCGTAGGTCCACTGGTGATAGGGGCAGACGAATTCCTTCACCGCGCCGCGATTGACGCTGCATAACTGCATGCCGCGATGGGCGCAGCTGTTGAGCAGCACCCGCACCTCGCCGTCGGCGCCGCGCACCGCCACGACCTCGCGCGTGCCGAGCC
>JASHUW010000412.1 GCA_030039815.1 Alphaproteobacteria bacterium | reverse complement strand
GACATCGCCAATGTCGCGCCGCTGACAGGCTTCGCGGATCGCGCGGTGTGGC
The DNA here is from genome assembly GCA_030039815.1 of Alphaproteobacteria bacterium. Lineage (GTDB taxonomy): Bacteria > Pseudomonadota > Alphaproteobacteria > ATCC43930 > CGMCC-115725 > DATARH01. The sequence continues at coordinate 2,793 of JASHUW010000412.1, read as the reverse complement.
GGGTATCGGTGGCGCCGAGCCGCGGCGCGGAAGTCGCGCAGACCGTTGCCCGTCAGGTCGACACGGTGTGGTTTCTCGATTGGGGCGGCGGGCTCGTCTGGCTCGCGGTCATCGAGCCGGGGGACGCCGGGGCGTCGGTGATCCGCGCCGCGGTCGCCGGGCGCACGAGAAATGGCGGTCACGCGACGCTGGTGCGGGGCGCGCCCGGGCTCCGCGCCACGTTGCCCGTCTTCGAGCCGCAGCCCGGCCCGCTCGCCGCGCTGTCGCGGCGGGTCAAGGAGAGCTTCGATCCGCGGCACATCCTCAACCCCGGCCGCATGGTGGAGGGGGTATAGGTGCGCACCGACTTCACCCCGGCGCAGCTGCTCGATCCCGACACGCGGCAATCGGAAAAGATCCTCCGCGCCTGCGTGCATTGCGGCTTCTGCACCGCGACCTGCCCGACCTATGTGCTGCTCGGCGACGAGCTCGACAGCCCGCGCGGCCGCATCTATCTGATCAAGAACATGCTCGAAGCCGGCGGCGCGGTGCCGGCGGAGACCGTCACCCATATCGACCGCTGTCTCTCCTGCCTGGCGTGCATGACGACCTGCCCGTCGGGGGTCAATTACATGCACCTCGTCGATCACGGGCGGCGGCATATCGAAGAGCATTACCGCCGCCCGCTCGTCGAGCGGCTGCTGCGCCGAGTGCTTGGCGCGGTGCTGACCCGGCCCGAGCGGTTCCGCGCGGTGCTGAAGGCGGCGTCGCTGGCGCGGCCGTTTGCGGCGCTATGGCCGGCGCGGTTGCGCGCGATGTTGAGCCTCGCGCCGCGCCGCGTTCCGCAATCCTCGCCGGTCGACCGGCCGCAGGTTTTCCCCGCCATCGGCGAGCGGCGCATGCGGGTGGCGCTGCTGCCGGGTTGCGCCCAGCAGGTATTGATGCCGCAGATCAACGAGGCGACGATCCGCCTGCTGACCCGGCATGGCTGCGAGGTCGTTGTCGCCGAGGGGAGCGGCTGCTGCGGCGCGCTCGTCCATCACCTGGGGCAGGCGGCGCCGGCCCTGGCCTTTGCCAAAGCCAATATCGATGCCTGGGAGCGCGAGATCGAAGCGGCCGGGCTCGATGCGATTGTTGTCAATGCCTCGGGCTGTGGCACGATGGTCAAGGATTACGGCTTCATGCTGCGCGAGGATTCTGCGTACGCCCAAAAGGCGGCGCGGATCAGCGCGCTTGCCCGCGACGTGTCGGAGGTGGTGGCTGTGCTCGGCATCGAGCGGCGCACGGAGGAAGGGCGGAGATTGCGCGTCGCCTATCATTCCGCCTGCTCGCTGCAGCACGGCCAGAAGCTGCACCGCGAGCCAAAGGCGCTGCTTGCCGCCATGGAGTTCGACGCGGTGGACGTGCCCGAGGCCCATCTCTGCTGCGGCTCGGCGGGGACCTACAATCTGCTGCAGCCCGAGTTCGCGGGGGCGTTGCGTGACCGCAAGCTCGCCAATATCGCGCTGACCGGCGCCGCGGTGGTGGCGGCCGGCAATGTCGGCTGCATCGCGCAGCTGGGCGGCCAAGCGCCGGTGCCGGTGGTGCACACCGTCGAGCTGCTCGATTGGGCGAGCGGCGGGCCTATGCCCCCAGGACTTAACGCAACACTGGCCGCCGCCGGGCGAACCACGGGATCAGCACGCTCAGCGCCAGCGCGGTGAAACCGATCGCCGTCGGCAGCAGCCAATGCCCGCCGCCGCGCATCGCCCGCTCGCCGGCGGCGCCGAGGTCGACCGCCGCGATCGTCGTCGGCAGCTGCCCGAGCAGCGAACCCAGCGCGTAGTCGCCGAGCCGCACGCGCGTGAGGCCGAGCGCGTAATTGGCCAGGGCGTGCGGGATCACCGGCACCAGGCGGATCAGCGTCACCGTGCGCCAGCCGCCGCGCGACGCGCGGTCGAGCAGCGTGGTGAGCTTCACCCAATGGCGGCGCTCGAAGAGGCCGGCATGGATGTAGCGCGCGATCGCGAACCCGGCGACCGCGCCGGCCACGCCGGCAAGCGATGCCCACAGCAAGCCCCACCACACGCCGAACACGATGCCCGCCGCGACGCCCAGCAGGGTGCGCGGCACGAAGGTCAGGCTGGCGAGGATCTGCAGCGCGACAAAGACCAGCGGCGCCGCCGGATAGGCGCGGATCAATTCGGTGAGGGCCAAGGGGTCAAGCTCGCCGCGCCAGCACCAGGCCGCGGCCATGCCGGCGACGACGCTGAGCGCGACGAACGCCTGCCCGGCGCGGCGCAGACCGCCGAGCGTCGGCGCTTGGTCGAGCTTCGGCTCGTCCAGCCCGGCGTCGCTCATGACACCGGATCGGCGCGGCGGCGCTCGGGCTGGGCTTCGGCGCGAGGCTGATCGCCGATCACGACAGGAACCGATCTCCGCCGGCACAGCCACATCACGCCGAGCAAATCCGCGATGCCGACCCACAGCCGATCGAACACGCCGTATTTCGATGCGCCGCGTTCGCGGGGCCGGTGGTTGACTGGCAGCGAGCGGACCACCCCGCCCTCGCGCAGCACCAGCGCTGGCAGAAAACGGTGCATGTGATCGAAATAGGGGAGGTCGAGGAACAGTGCCTGCGGAAAGAGCTTCAGCCCGCAGCCGGTATCGGGCGTATCGTCGTGCAGCATCGCGCGGCGGATCGCGTTGGCGATTTTCGAGGCGCGGCGCTTCGACCAGTTGTCCTGGCGCCGCGCGCGATGGCCGGCGATGAGCAAGGGCGGCGAAGGCGGTGCGGCTTTGGCGATCTGCCAAAGCGAGGGAATATCAGCGGGG
>JASHUW010000411.1 GCA_030039815.1 Alphaproteobacteria bacterium | reverse complement strand
CGGTCACCGCGTCGTCGGGCAGGATGATCTCGCAGCCGCGCTTCTCGGCCGCGCGCAGAACCTCGCGCGCGGTGTCGGCCATCTCCCTCTCGCACAGCGAGCGCCCGATGCCGCGGCCCTGCGCGAAAAGAAACGTATTCGCCATCGCCCCACCGATCGCCAGCCGGTCGACCTTGGAGATGATGAATTTCAGGAGGTCGAGCTTGGTCGAGACTTTCGAGCCGCCGACCAGCGCCATGACCGGTTTCTGCGGGTGTTCGAGCGCGGCGGACAAAGCCTCGAGCTCGGCCTGCATCAGCTTCCCGGCGGCATTCGGCAGCAGATGCGCCAGCGCCGCGATCGAGGCGTGCGCGCGATGCGCGGCCGAGAATGCGTCGTCGATATAGACATCGCCGAGCGCCGCGAGCTCTTTCGCGAAACCGGGATCGTTCTTTTCCTCCTCGGGGTGGAAGCGCAGATTCTCCAGGAGCGCGACCTCGCCGGGTTTCAGCGCGTCCACCGCCTTCTGCGCCTCCGGCCCGACGCAGTCGCTCGCGAACCGCACCGCCTTGCCCCCGATCGCTTGGCTCAGCGGCCCGACCAGCGGCTTCAGCGATTGCGACGGGTCGACGCCTTTCGGCCGCCCGAAATGCGACATCACGATGGTTTTCGCGCCCTTGGCGATCAGCGCCTCGATGGTCGGCGCCAGGCGTTCGATACGCGTCGCGTCGGTGACCTTGCCGTCCTTCACCGGCACGTTGAGGTCGGCGCGCAGCAGCACGCGTTTGCCGGCGACATCGAGATCGTCGATCGTGTGGAACCGCGGCATCGCCGTTCTCTCCCGAGAAATTCGCTGGGGCGGATTAAAGCGGAGCAACAGGTCTTTGCAAACGGTGCCAGCCGACATAATTGCTTCACCGATGGCGACCGCGCTCGACAAGCTCTTCTACGATACCGCGCAGGCGGCGCGCGTCTCTTGGTTTTTCGGCCAGAAGCTGCTGGCGGCGCGGCTGTCGAAGCCGATGCCGCTGCCCGACAGCCTCAAGGGCCGGCCGATGCCCGACCGGCGGCGCATCCTTGCCGATCTGCGCAAGCTGCTGGAGCAGGACTGGCGCAACATCGAGGCCGGGCTTTACGCCGCGCCCGAGGAATGGCGCGGCAGCCCGCTCGCCGAATTGCGCGACGCGGTCGATTTCTTCGCCGATCTGCGCCATGTCGAGGCGCGCCGCCACGGCGATCCCGACAACAGCCTGCTCAAGAGCCCGGAGGCGTCGCGCTACCCGGCCTATTACCGGCGCCATTTCCATTTCCAGAGCGACGGCTATCTGAGCGCCGCCTCGGCCGAGCGCTACGACCACCAGGTCGAGGTGCTGTTCGGCGGCGGCGCGGCGGCGATGCGCCGTCAGGCGCTGCCGCCGCTGCGCGAGGCGCTGCTGACGATACCGGGCGGCGCCCGTTCGGCGCGGCTGGTCGATCTTGCCTGCGGCACCGGCGCCTTCCTCGCCGAGGTGAAGCGCAACTATCCGCGCCTTGCGGTGACCGGGGTCGATCTGTCCGCGCCGTATCTCGACGTGGCGCGCCGCCGGCTCGCGGCTTGGTCGCGCGTGGCGCTGGTCGAGGCCAATGCGGAGGCGCTGCCGCTCGCCGACGCGAGCGTCGACATCGTGACCTGCGTCTACCTGTTCCACGAATTGCCGCGGCGCGCCCGCAAGGCGGTCGCCGACGAAATCCGCCGGGTGCTGAAGCCGGGCGGCAAATTGGTTTATATCGATTCGCTGCAGACCGGCGACGAGCCGGATTACGACGCGATGCTCGACTGGTTCCCCGTCGCCTTCCACGAGCCCTATTACGCGAGCTACCTGAAGGAGGATTTAGCGCGGCTGTTCGGCCCGGGACTGCAGCCGCTCGGCGAGTTTCCAGCCTATCTCTCAAAGGTATCGAGCTACCGCCGCGACATGGTCTGACACAATATCTAGTTCCCTATTGGCGACCGTCTACAAGGGTGCTACCGTATTTTGTGGAGGATGAGATCACTCCTACAGCATACGGTGGGGGACATGATAGACCTGGGCACCTGGACGCCGGAGCGCATCGAACAGCTGACCCTTCTGTGGGACGAAGGCGTGACGACCGCCGAGATTGGCCGCCGCATCGGCGTCACCAAGAACGCGGTGATCGGCAAGGTGCATCGCCTGGGGCTTGTGCCGCGCGTCATCACCCAGAAGCCGGCGCCGCGGCGCAATGTCTTCGAGTTCACCGGCCCGGTCTGCATGTGGCCGCACGGTCATCCCGGCGACGAGGACTTCCACTTCTGCGGCGGCCGCCCGCTGCCTGGCAAGCCCTATTGCGAGACCCATTCGGCGCTCGCCTACATCAAGCCGAAAGAGGCGAAGCCGAACGCGGCCTAGAGCACTTTCAGCACCGCCTCGGGCGGCCGGCCGAGCGCCGCCTTGCCGCCCGAGACGACGATCGGCCGCTCGACGATGATCGGGTTCTTGGCCATCGCCGCGATCAGCTGATCCTCCGACAACTTTGCGGGATCGATGCCCGCCGCCGCGGCTTCCTTTTTGCGGACGATCGCCTTCGCCGGCAGTTTGAGCTGGCCGAGCAGGGTCTTCAGTTGCGCCGCGGTATAGGGCGTCTTCAGATACTCGACGATTTCCGGCTCGACGCCCTTGTCGCGCAGCAAGGCCAGGGTCTTACGCGAGGTGTTGCAGCGCGGGTTGTGGTAGATCGTCACCGGCATGGCTTGCTCCCGGTTCTGTTGTCCAACGAATTGTCCTTGCCTAGAGTGACTTAGCAAGCCACTTCAGCAATGGGGTAGAGCGCCTGCCCGACATTCGCATCACCGCCGGCCCATACCTCTTCGCCGCCCGCTTTGACCGGACGGCGGCGCCCAGAACCTGCGCTTGGTTCGAGACCGTGCTGCCGTATCGCCAACGCCTCATCCATGTGCGCTGGAGCGGCGAGGCGTGCTGGATCCCGCTCGGCGACCTCGATCCCGGGCTACCGCACGAAAACCCCACCAGCTACCCGGCGCCCGGCCAGATCCTGTTTCACCCGGCGGGCATCAGCGAAACCGAAATCCTGTTGGCCTATGGCGCGTGCCGTTTCGCCAGCAAGGCCGGCCAACTCGCCGGCAACCCGTTCCTCACCATCGTCGAAGGCCTGGAGAACCTGCGGCCGCTCGGCGAGTTGACGTTATGGCAGGGCGCGCAGGACATTGAGTTCTCGGCGTTTTGATCCGTCGCTCAACTCAGCTAGCGTAATGTGTCGCCGCGCAAATCTCGGAGAATCGTCATATGCCCGCGTTTACCACCCGCCCTGAAATCCGCGGCACGTTCGGGGTTGTCGCCTCGACCCATTGGCTGGCGAGCGCGGTCGCGATGGCGACGCTGGAGAAGGGCGGCAACGCGTTCGACGCCGCGGCGGCGGCAGGGCTGACCCTCCAGGTCGTCGAGCCGCACTTGAACGGCCCGCTCGGCGAGGCGCCGATCCTCGTCTGGAGCGAGAAGAACCAACGCTGCGACATGATCTGCGGGCAAGGCGTTGCCCCGCAAGGGGCGACAATATCGCATTATCGCCGGCTCGGCCTGCGGTTGGTGCCCGGCACGGGGTTGCTCGCCGCGACCGTGCCCGGCGCCTTCGACGGCTGGATGCGGCTCCTGCGCGATTACGGCACCCTGCCGCTCGCCGAGATTCTCGGCCCCGCGATTTCCTACGCCGAGAACGGCTACCCGCTGGCTTGGCGCATCCCGGTGACGATCTCGACCGTCGCCGAGATGTTTCGCACCGCCTGGCCGACATCGGCGGCGGTCTATCTCAAGAACGGCGAAGCGCCGAAGGCCGGGCAGCTGTTCCGCAACCCGGGGCTCGCCGCGACCTACAAACGCGTTCTCGCCGAAAGCGAGGTCGGGGGAGGCGATCGCGAGCGGCGCATCGACCGCGCCCGCGACGCCTGGTATCGCGGCTTTGTCGCCGCGGCGATCGACAAGTTCTGTCACGGCGAAAAAGTGCTCGACTCGTCCGGCCGCCGGCACAACGGCGTCTTGACCGCCGACGACATGGCGCGCTGGCAGGCGCCGGTCGAAAAGCCGCTAACCTACGATTATCGCGGCTATACGCTGGTCAAGGGCGGGCCGTGGAGCCAAGGACCGGTGCTGCTCCAACAACTGGCGTTGCTCGCCGGCTTCGATCTCGACGATACCGATCCGACCGGCCCCGATTTCATCCACACCGTCGCCGAATGCGCCAAGCTCGCCTATCTCGACCGCGAGGCGTGGTACGGCGATCCCGACTTTGTCGACGTGCCGATGCAGACGCTGTTGAGCCCGGCCTATAACGAGGCGCGGCGCAAGCTGGTCGGTGAGCGCGCGTCGATCGAGCTGCGCCCCGGCAGCCCGGATGGGCGCGAGCCGCATGTCATTGTCGGCGGCGCCGAGCTGGCCGCGGCCGTTGCCGGGATCGGCGAGCCGACGGTGGGCGCCTTCGCCGCCGGGATTGGCGAGCCGACGACGAGCCCCTTGGGCGCGGTCGCCGGCGACACCTGCCATGTCGACGTCATCGACCGCTGGGGCAACATGGTCTCGGCGACGCCGAGCGGCGGCTGGCTGCAATCCTCGCCGGTGATCCCCGAGCTCGGTTTTTGTTTGGGCACGCGGCTGCAGATTTCCTGGCTCGACGAGGATTCGCCGTCGAGCCTCGAGCCCGGCAAGCGGCCGCGCAGCACCCTGTCGCCGACGCTCGCCTTCAAGGAGGGCACGCCTTACATGGCGTTCGGCACGCCCGGCGGCGACGGCCAGGACCAGTGGTCGCTTCAGCTTTTCCTGCATCACGTGCATCACGGGATGAACCTGCAGGAGGCGATCGACTGCCCCGAGTTCAACACCGAGCACGCGCCGAGCTCGTTCTATCCGCGCGCCGCCAATCCCGGCCATCTGGCGGTCGAGGGCCGCATGCCCGAGGCGACCAAGCGGGCGCTCGCCGCGCGCGGCCATCGCGTCCATGTCGGCGAGGAATGGTCGGGCGGCCGGCTTGCCGCTTGCGCCCGCGAGGACACGCCCGAGGGCCGCATCCTCAAGGCCGGGGCCAACCCGCGCGGCATGCAGAGCTACGCCGCGGGACGCTAATCGGTCGCATCACGACGGCTTTACCGTCGTCCCGGTTGGCGTCGCACATGCATGGGCAGATGCGATCCACGGCGGGGACGCATGACGATGAAGCAAATTCTGGCCGCGATTGCGTTGATCGCGGCCGCTTTCTCCAGTGGCTCGGTAACGGCGCAAACATTGCGCATCGGTCTGGCCGAAGATCCCGACATTCTGGACCCGACGCTGGCGCGGACCTATGTCGGCCGCATTGTCTTCGCCTCGCTGTGCGACAAGCTCGTCGACATCACCCCGAAGCTGGAGATCGTGCCGCAGCTCGCGACGGAGTGGCATTGGGTCGACGACAACAAGGGCCTCGTGATGACGCTGCGCCAGGGCGTCAAGTTTCAGGACGGCGAGCCGATGGATGCCGCGGCCGTCAAATTCAGTCTCGAACGCCACCTGACGCTGCCCGGCTCGAACCGCAAGGCCGAAATCAGCGCGCTGAAATCGATCGAGATCATCGACGACCACACCGTCAAGCTGGTACTCGACAAGCCGTTCGCGCCGCTTCTCGCGCAATTGTCCGACCGCGCTGGGATGATCGTTTCGCCGAAGGCGGCCGAGGCTGAAGGCGACAAATTCGGTGAGCATCCGGTCTGCGCCGGCCCGTTCAAATTGACCGAGCGCGTCGCCCAGGACCGCATCGTGCTCGATCGTTTCGCCGATTATTGGAACAAGGATGCGATCCATTTCGACCGCATCGTCTTCCTTCCCATCCCCGACACCACGGTGCGGCTGGCCAATCTGCAGTCTGGCGGTCTCGACATGATCGAGCGCATGGCGGCGACCGATCTCGACGCGGCGCGCAAGGACGAGCGGCTCAAGGTGGTGACGATCACTAGTTTGGCCTACGAAGACATCACCACCAACCTCAATAACGGCGAGCGATCGAAGACGCCGATCGGGCAGGATCCGCGTATTCGCGAGGCGCTCGATCTATCGATCGATCGCATGGCGCTGAACCAGGTCGTGTTCAACGGTGAGTTCGCGCCGGGCAACCAATGGGAGCCGCCGTCGAGCCCCTGGTACGTCAAGGACATGCCGGTTCCGGTGCGCGACGTCGCCAAGGCCAAGGCATTGCTCGCTGCGGCCGGCATGCCGCACCCGTCGTTTACGATGCTGGCGGCGACCAACACTGAGGTTCAACGCGCTGCGCAGGTGATCCAGGCGATGGCGGCCGAGGCGGGGTTCGACATCAAGCTTCAGGCCGTCGAATTCACCTCCTCGCTCGACATGACGACGCGCGGCGATTTCGAGACTGTGCTTGGCGGCTGGAGCGGGCGGACCGACCCTGACGGCAATCTCTATAATTTTGTCAGCTGCAAGGGACCGCCCGCGCTCAACACGGCGCGTTACTGCAACCAGGATGTCGACGCCGAACTCGACGCCGCGCGCACCGCCGGCTCGCCGGAAGAGCGCATGGCGCACTACGCGAAGATCGCCGCGCGTACGCTTGCCGATCGGCCGCACATCTATATTTGGCATCCGAAATGGCTTTACGCGATGACCGCGAAGCTCTCCGGGTTCGAGGCATACCCTGACGGCCTTATCCGGCCGCAAGGCATGAAGATGCAGTGACGCTGTCTCCGGCATGACCGCTTTCCTGCTCCGTCGCATAGCGCTTATTGCGCCGACCCTGTTCTTCGTCTCGGTGCTGATCTTCGGGCTGCAGCAATTGCTGCCGGGCGACCCGGCCTTGGCGATGGCGGGCGAGAACGCCGACCCGACGGTGATCGCCTTCCTGCGCCAGAAATACCATCTCGACCGGCCGTTGCCGGTGCGCTACGCGCTGTGGGTGGAGGGGATCGCGCACGGCGATTTCGGCGAATCGATCCGCATCAAGCGGCCGGTGAGGGATTTGATTCTCGAAAAGCTCCCGGTGACCGCCGAGTTGGCGGGCCTCGCGATGCTCGTGGCCTTGGTGATCGGCGTCCCGGCCGGCGTTTTCGCCGCCGTCAAGCACGACACGGCAATCGACTACGGGGCGACGATGGTCGCGCTATGGGGCATCTCCATGCCGAATTTCTGGCTGGGGATTCTGCTCATCCTGTTGTTCTCGGTGACCCTGGGCTGGCTGCCGGCCTCGGGTTTCGTGCCGCCTGATGAAAGCCTCAGGCAGAACCTGCTGACCCTCGTCATGCCGGCTTTCGTGCTCGGCAACGCCATCGCCGCGGTGATGATGCGTCACACCAGAAGCGCGATGCTGCAGGTGCTCGGCGCCGACTACATCCGCACCGCGCGCGCCAAGGGGTTGAGCCAGACCAGCGTCGTGCTGCGCCACGCGCTGCGCAATGCGCTGATCCCCGTGGTGACGCTGGGCGCGCTGGAATTCGGCGCCCTCTTGTCGGGGGCGGTGCTGACCGAGCAGGTGTTCACGATCCCCGGCTTCGGCAAGCTGATCGTCGACGCCGTGTTCAACCGCGATTACGCCGTCGTCCAGGGCGTCGTGCTCTGTACGGCGTTCGCCTACATCATGCTGAACCTGTTCGCCGACATCGCCTATGTGTTGATCAACCCGCGGCTGCGCGCATGACCGCCGAGTTGCTAGATCCCCGTGGCGCCGCCCGGCTGATCCACGAAGACATCGGCGAGCGCCCGTGGCGGCGCACGCTGCGTCTCCTGGCGCGGCGGCGCACCGCGCTCGCCGGACTGGGCGTGGTGCTGTTCTTCGTCGCGCTGGCGGTCCTCGCGCCGCTGGTCGCGCCTTACAGCCCGCTGGCGACCAATTGGCTCCTGGTGCGCAAGCCGCCCTCGGCGCTGCACTGGTTCGGCACCGACGAGATCGGCCGCGATGTGTTGTCCCGGGTGATCTGGGGCACGCGCGCCTCGCTGTCGGCCGGGCTGGTCTCGGTGTCGCTGGCGCTGGCGGCGGGTGTGCCGATCGGTCTCGTCTCGGGCTATCTCGGCGGCATCGTCGACGGCACGCTGATGCGCATGGTCGATGCGATGCTGGCGATCCCGTTCCTGATCCTGGCGATCGCGCTTGCCGCGTTTCTCGGCCCCAGCCTCGCCAACGCGATGATCGCGATCGGCGTGTCGCAGACGCCAATCTTCGCGCGGCTGACCCGCGGGCAGGTGCTGACGGTCAAGCACGAGGACTACATCGAGGCGGCGCGCGCCGTCGGCAATCGGGAGTACCGCATCGTGCTGCGCCACATTCTGCCCAATATCGTGCCGCCGCTGCTGGTGCAGGCGACGCTTGCCGCGGCGACCGCGATCATCGCCGAGGCGGCGCTGTCGTTCCTCGGGCTCGGCGAGCAGCCGCCCGACCCGTCCTGGGGCAGCATGCTCAACACGGCAAAGAATTTCATCTCGCAGGCTCCGTGGATGGCTTTGTGGCCGGGGCTGGCGATTTTCATGCTGGTTCTGTCGCTCAATCTCTTCGGCGACGGGCTGCGCGACGCGCTCGACCCCCGCCGCTCCTAGCGCGGCACTTCGTCAGCATGATGGCGTCGCGTGCCGGTTGCGCCTGCTTCCCGAAATCGTCAGAATTACCATCCCGCACGCGAGATCGAGCGAGGGTGCGATTAGGCCCCAATCGGCGACCACTGCCGCATCACGAGGACGGCTGCGCCGCGCCGCCGTGATCACGGGTGTCTCCGGCTCGGGCAAATCGACAATCCGCCGTGCCTTGGCCGACCGGCTTGGCCGGGACTTTATCGCCGGTCGCCGCGCGGCGAGGTCATCTCACGTCGGCGAGCCTGCTCGCCGGTCAGTTCACGACGCTCGAGCTGCCAATCGCGGCGGAGCGCCGAATCGCGGCATCGCTCGACCGACTGGTCGCCGCGATCGTCGAGGAGATTGTCACCGCCTTGTCATTGCAGCCAGCGAGCATGACGGTGCCGGCGTGAGTGCCGAGACCGTTGCCGAGCCG
>JASHUW010000410.1 GCA_030039815.1 Alphaproteobacteria bacterium | reverse complement strand
GCGAAGGAAAAGAGGGTTGCTGGCTTACAAAGGGGGACAACTGGGAACTCGTCTCTCCGTTGGCCTGGAACCTTGAAACCCCAAAACGGACGGAATTCTCAAACTCGCTGAAGGAGGAAATATTAGTCGTTCTGCGCGACGGCCGACCCCCGACCACGAGGCACCTTATCGATAAGAAGGGCTTCGACGCGTGGCTTAAGTACGATAGCCCGCCCAATCGCTCATCGCCGCTGCTCCCCCCAAAACCAAACCCCGCACACCGTCCCGCTGCTGATTGGGATGCGATCCGAAGTGAGTTTGCTCGACGATGTAAGTCAGGTGAGGTTCATGTCACCGCAAGGGCTTGGCGAACGCGCGAGGCAGAACATCTCGAAGTCTGGTTCAGAGATACCCACCCTGAAGCCGTGAAGGCGAAGCGTGCTCCCAACGCCGAGACCATTCGGAGGCGCCTAAAAGGTGACTTTGATATCTACTGGATTGACTCTAACACCTGTTTCCCGCGGCGGACCTTTTCGATGATGGCGTCGGGATCGGCGGTCCAGGCGAAGGGCTTCGGGTGTTCGTTGGTCTCGGCCAAGAAGCGGTTGATGGCGGCCTGGAGATCGACGATGCCCGTGAAGACGCCGCGCTTAAGCCTTTGCCGGGTCAACTTGGCGAAGAACCCTTCGACGGCATTGAGCCAGGAAGCCGAGGTCGGGGTGAAGTGAAAGTGGAAGCGAGGATGCCGTTCGAGCCACGCCTGAACCTTGGGATGCCTGTGCGTCGCGTAGTTGTCGACGACCAGGTGCAGCTCCTGCCCCGCTGGGGTCTCGCGGTTGATCTTGTTGAGGAAGCGGATGAATTCCTGATGCCGGTGACGCGCCATGCACTGGCCGATGACGCGGCCCTCCAGCACGTCGAGTGCGGCGAACAGCGTGGTCGTGCCGTGCCGCTTGTAATCGTGCGTCATCGTTCCGCAACGCCCCTTCTTCATCGGCAGGCCAGGCTGGGTGCGGTCGAGCGCCTGGATTTGCGACTTCTCGTCGACCGACAAAACCAACGCATGCTCGGGCGGATCGACATAGAGGCCGACGACATCCTGAACTTTGGCGGCAAACTTCGGATCGTTCGACAGCTTGAAGGTTCGCACCCGATGCGGCTTGAGGCCATGCGCCGCCCAGATGCGCTGCACGCTGCGATGGCTGACCCCAGCGGCTTTCGCCATCGCCCGGCCGGTCCAATGCGTCGCTTCGCCCGGCGGTTCGGCGAGCGTCATCTCGACCACCCGCTCGATCGTCGCCACCGGCAGAGGCGGCACCCGCGAGGGCCGCGTTGCCTCATGCAGCAAGCCGTCCACCCCTTGCGCCATAAAGCGCCTCTGCCAGCGCCAGATCGTCGGTTTGCCTTTGCCCGTCTGCCGCTGGATCGCCATCGTGCCGACCCCATCGGCACTCAGCAGCACAATCCGCGCCCGCCATACATGCTTCTGCGGACTGTTCCCCGACCCGACGATGGCCTCCAGCCGCTCGCGGTCACCCGGTCCAAGCCGGATCTCGACACCTTTGCGCATCACAGCAGACTCGCATATCCGCGAGCCCGATGGAATCCTTCGTCGGTGTCAATCCACTAGCAGGTTGTTGAAGAAGTCGGTCTTGTTGGGCGATGAATTCTGAATCGTCGCCTTTGTGGATAAAGAATGTGATCGACGAGGCGGCCAGGGGTTCCGGGCGCGGCCCCAACCGCGCCCGCTAACATGCTCATGGCGGTGGGCGCCCGGTCGTCATGTCGTAGCCACCAGCAGCTTCGGCATCCGCGCCAGATTGTAGGCGGTCGCGGCGAAGGTGAAGCTCCAATCGACCTTGGCCAGCCCGCGCAGCTTGGTGCGGCGCATCCCGGCGATTGTCTTGATCCAACCGAACGCCTCCTCGATGCGCTTGCGGATACGCTGGCTTTTGGCGTAGCCGGGATGACGCGTCGTGCGGCGGTCGATCGCCGAGCGCCGGCCGCTGGTGTTACGGGCGACATGCGGGCGCACGTTGATCGTGCGCAGTTCCTCGACGAAATCGGCCGCATCGTAGCCCTTGTCGGCACCCAGCGTGATGGCGCGCGGGCGAGCGGCGAAGCCCTCGATCATGTCGATCGCCGCCAGCCGCTCGGCATGGCCCGAGACGCGCGTCAGCCGAGCATCGACAATCAGACCGGAGCGGTTCTCCATCAGCCCATGGCCGATGAAGCAGAGCTTCGCCTCCATTCCCGGTCCCTTGCGGTACAATCGGGCGTCAGGGTCGGTCGTGCTGCGATGCGTCTGGTTGGAGCGCTTCTCGCCGCGAAAATCGACCGGTGCATTGCGCCCGCCCAGCGTCTCGAAATCGGGTGTTCCGCCGGCATCCGGCGGTTCCTTGGGCTTGAAGCTCTTCATCGAGGCCCATGCCTCGATCAGCGTGCCGTCCACCGAGAAGTGCTCGCTCGATAGCAGCCGCTTCACACCAGGCTGTGCTAGCACCGCCGCCAGGAACTTCGCCGCGATCTCGCCCGCCAACAGCCGGTCGCGATTTTTCG
>JASHUW010000409.1 GCA_030039815.1 Alphaproteobacteria bacterium | reverse complement strand
TACGGTGATCGCTGCGCGCCGGGCGGAGGGCCGGGACCGCGAGAAATGAACGATCTTCCCGGAAGCACCCCAGCGGTTGCGCCGGCGACCTCTCCCGGTGGCCCGCCGGGGCCGCGACTGGGAGCCTCGCCGCTGCCAAGCGGGGCGGCGACCGGGACGCGGCGGCTGTTGCGGCGGTTGCGCGACGTCATGGCGGCGTCGGGCACGGCCCAGGACCGGCTCGACCGCATCGTGCTGCTGGTGGCCGCCGAGATGGTCGCCGAGGTGTGCTCGATCTACGTGATGCGCGCCGGCGAGGTGCTCGAGCTGTTCGCCACCGAGGGCTTGCGCCCCGAGGCGGTGCATCGCACCCGCCTGCGGGTGGGCGAAGGTCTGGTCGGGGTCATCGCCGCGACCGCGCGGCCGCTGGCGCTCGCGGATGCGCAGGCGCACCCCGATTTCGCCTATCGGCCGGAGACCGGCGAGGAGATTTACCACTCGCTGATGGGGGTGCCGATCCTGCGCGGCGGCCGGGTGCTCGGCGTGCTGGTGGTGCAGAACCGTACCCCGCGCCGCTACACCGAGGACGAGATCGAGATCGCGCAGACGATCGCGATGATCGTCGCCGAGCTGGTCGCCAGTGGCGAGTTGGTGAACCCTTTGGAAATGGCGCAGAGCAGCAGCGGCGCGCTGCTGCCGGTGCGGCTCGCCGGTGTGCGGCTGAACGAGGGCCTGGCGATCGGCCCGGCGGTGCTGCATATGCCCAAGCTGGTCATCCGCCAGGTCGTCGCCGAGGACATCGAGGCCGAACTGGCGCGCCTCGACCGGGCGGTCGCGGCGATGCAAAGCGCGATCGACGATCTTGTCGCGGCGAGTCGCGGGCTCGGCGCCGGCGAGCACCGCGACATCATCGAGGCCTACCGCATGTTTGCGGAGGATCGCGGCTGGCTCGGCCGCATCACCGACGCGGTCCGCAGCGGCCTCACCGCCGAGGCGGCGGTACAGAAGATTCGCGAGGAAACCCGCACGCGCATGATGCAGATCGCCGACCCCTATCTGCGCGAGCGGCTGTTCGACCTCGAAGACCTCGCCAACCGGCTTCAGCATTTCCTCGCCGGCGGCCCTGTCGGCGGTGAGATAGGCGTGCTGCCGCCCGAGTTCATCCTCGTCGCGCATTCGATGGGCCCGGCGGAGCTGCTCGACTATGCCCACCGTCGGGTGCGCGGCTTGGTGCTGGAAGAGGGGTCGCCCACCGCGCATGTCGCGATCGTCGCCCGCGCCTTCGACATCCCCGTGGTTGGCCGGGTCGAGGACGCGACAAGCCGGACCGAAAGCGGCGACATCATCGTCGTCGATGGCGACCACGGCCAGGTGCTGATCCGGCCGAGCGAAGATCTGCAGCAGTCGGTCGAGGAGGCAATCGCCTCGCGCACGCGCCGCCGCGCCTATTATGAGACGCTGCGCGATCAGCCCGCAGTGACGCGCGACGGCGTGCCGGTGCGCCTCTTGCTCAACGCCGGGCTGCTCATCGACCTTGTGCAGGTGGCGGCGACCGGGGCGGAAGGCGTGGGCCTCTTCCGTACCGAGATACCGCTGTTGACGCGCGACGCCTTTCCTGATGTCGCCGACCAGACGGGTTTCTATCGACGCGCTTTCGAGCAGGTCGGAGACCGGCAGATCGTGTTTCGCACGCTCGACATCGGCGGCGACAAGGTGCTGCCCTATCTCGGCCATGACGCCGAGGACAACCCGGCAATGGGCTGGCGGGCGATCCGCATCGGCCTCGACCGCCCGGCGATGCTGCGTCAGCAGCTGCGCGCGTTGCTGCGCGCCGCCTCAGGGCGCGACTTGTGGGTCAAGTTCCCGATGATCGCCGAGGTGGCCGAGTTCGAGCATGCGCGGCGCCTGCTCGACATGGAGCGGCAACGGGCGTCGGCCGAGGGTTACGCGCCGCCGCGCTCGGTCAAGGTCGGGGTGATGCTGGAAGTGCCGTCGCTGCTCTGGCAACTGCCGGAATTGCTGAGGCGCATCGATTTTCTCTCGATCGGCACCAATGACCTCGCGCAGTTCCTGTTCGCCTGCGACCGCGGCAATCCGCGCCTTGCCGACCGCTACGATCTCTTGTCGGCGCCGATCGTCGCGCTGCTGCGCGACGTCGTCGCCAAATGCGCCGCGGCCAAGGTGCCGCTCAGCATGTGCGGCGAAATGGCGGGCAGCCCGCTCGACGCGATGGCGCTGATCGCGCTCGGCTTCCGGACGCTGTCGCTGACCGCCGCGTCGCTCGGCCCGGTCAAGACGATGATCCGCAGCCTCGACGCTGCCGGCGCGGCACGCTATCTCGCGGAGATCGGCGAGCGGCCCGATCACTCGCTGCGCCATCGGCTCGAAGCCTATGCGCGCGACCACCGGGTGGCGCTATGATGGCCGCTGTTGCGGCGGGGACGACGTAACCATCGTCGCCCGGTTCAGTATGGAGGCCCGCGCAAGCGGGAGCGTGGCGTGACGTTTTTCCAGCGTATTAGAACGCCGTTCGGCGAGGGCCCGGCAGAGGAGCAGGCGCGGCTCCAGCCACGCATGCGGTTGGTCGGCGAACTGCTGCAGGAGCGGCGCGAGGAGCTCGGTCTCGACCTCGATGAGATCGGCGCGATGCTGCGGATCAAGCCGGCCTATCTCGCGGCGCTTGAACAAGGCCATATCCACGACCTGCCCGGTCCGGCTTACGCGATCGGCTTCGTGCGCGCCTATGCGGATTTTCTCGGCCTCGATGCCGAGGCGGTTCTGGCGCGCTTCAAGGCCGAGGCGGCGGGGGTTACCGCGCGCCCCGATCTGGCCCTGCCGGTGCCGCTCGGCGAGCGCAGTTTGCCGGGCGGCGCGCTGGTTCTCGTCGCGCTGATCCTGGCGCTGTGCGGTTACGGCATCTGGTATTATCTGTCGACCGAGGAGCGCGGGCGACCCGAGCGGGTCGCTGCTGTTCCTGCCTCGTTGCAAACGCCGCCGGCTCCGGTTGTCGCACCGCCGGCTTCGCCGCCGGGGATAACGGACACCGGCGCGAGCGCGCAACCGACGGCGGCAGGTTCGGCTTCGACGCCGGCACCAGCCGTCCCATCGGCAACGCCGGCACCGGTGGCCCCGCTCGGGGCCAGTCCGGCGAGTGCGCCGCAGGTTCAGCCGGCGTCGGGCGGCAACCTGGCACCCGGTGCGCTGCTGACCCCGATCCCGCGCAACGCGCCAGCGACCTCCGCGCCTCCGCAGGCAGCCCAGCCGACTGCGTCGCCGCCGTCACAAACGCCCGCCGCGCCACAGGTTACGCCGCCGGCGCCGCAGGTAA
>JASHUW010000408.1 GCA_030039815.1 Alphaproteobacteria bacterium | reverse complement strand
ATCAATCTGGGGCCGGGGATCAACGGGACGATCACGCTGGGCAGCGATCTTTCGTTCGGGCATTCGCTGACGGTCGATCTCACCACGAATTCATCCTCTCTGCTCTCCGTCGGCGGACCGTTCGGCGTCACGTTTACGAACGGCAGCACCTCGCTCAATTCAGCGGCCAACAACCCCTATACCGGCCCAACGTCATTGCAAGCGGGGACCTTGTCGCTGGTCGGCGGCGGCGGCTGGGGCGCACCCCAATCCCCGCTGGTGATGTCGCCGGGCACAACCCTGACCGTCAACACAACGCTGAATGTCCTCTTCGCCTCGCTCTCGGGCAGCGGCACGATCAATTTGACCGCGGGCCCGCTGTTTCTCACCGGCGATGACAATGCAAGCACGATTTTCAGCGGCAATATCGTCGGCTCGCACGGAAGCCTGCTCCTAGAGGGCAACGGAACCAAGCTGACGCTGACCGGGACCAATACATATTCCGGCTTTACCGGTGTATTCGGCGGCCTTGGGACCTCGACCGCGACGCTGGCGGCTGGGGGCGTGAACGTGTTCTCGCCGAATTCGTCCGTGGGAATGGCCGGGGGCACCAACGGCATCCTGGCGCTCAACAACTTCGACCAGACCATCGCCAGTCTCGAGAACAGCGGCGGCATCGGCGCCAACGGCGTCGTCCAGCTCGGCAGCGCGACCCTGACGATGGGCGGCGACAACACCAATACGCAATTCACCGGCGGCATCACCGGCACCGGCGGGCTGGTGAAGAACGGAACCGGGACCTTCAACATCGAGGCCTTCGCCGGTTTTCCCGTGGCGACGACCTACAGCGGACCCACGACCGTGAACGGCGGCGTGTTCCAGGCGGGAGCGGCGAATTCCTTCTCGCCAAACTCGGCGGTGATTCTTGGCCAGGCCGGGACGCTCGACCTCGCCAGCTTCAGTCAAACGATCGCCAGCCTCGCGGGCTCCGGCAACGTATCGCTCGGCAGCGCGACGCTGACGACCGGCGGCGACAATACCAACACCGTTTTCAATGGTTTGTTCTCCGGCACCGGCAACGCCATCAAGACGGGATCGGGCACCTTCGTCGTCGACGGCGACAACAGCGGGTTCGCGGGCAGCTTCACGGTCAGCGGCGGTACGCTCGAGGTCGGCGGCGATATTAACTCGTTTTCTGCCTTTCTCCCCGGCACCGTCACGGTGCAGAACGGCGCGACGCTTGCCGGTTACGGCCAGCTCGTCACGGTCATCAACAACGGCGGCACGGTGATGCCGGGCGTGCCGGGCGGCCCCCTCGGGGGCATGCTCATCTACGGCAACTACACGCAAAGCACGACCGGTACGCTGGCGATCGCGCTGACGCCGACCCAAAGCGCGCAACTGGCGGTTCTTGGGACGGCCACCCTCGCCGGCACGCTGTCGCTGCTCTATGCGCCCGGCACCTATATCGCGGGCACCAACTATCTCCTCCTGACCGCAGGTACGCTCACGGCCACAAATCTCGGCCAGCCGGGGTCTTTCGGGACTCCCAGTAGCGGACCTAACGGACTGGTGACGCCGACCCCGGGCATAAACGGCATTCTCACCATCACCACGGGCACCTCTGGCAACGTGCAGCTCCAACTGTTCAACGCTGGGACCACGCCGACGCCGACTCCAACCCCGACGCCCACACCCACCCCAACCCCGACGCCCACACCCACCCCGACACCAACCCCAGCGCCAACTCCCACGCCGACCCCGACGCCCACGCCGACCCCGACACCGGCTCCAACCCCCACACCCACTCCGACGCCCACGCCGCCGTCTAGGCTCGTCGTGGCGCCGACCAACGACACGATCTACACGGCGGTCACCAGCACCTTGGTGTTCAATGCCCAGCAGGCGACCGGGACGATCCTCGACCGGCTCGGCAACCGGCTAGCGGGGATCGCCGACGGGCCGGGTTTCGCCTCGCTGGGCGCCCCGATGCTCGGCGCGGCGCTGCCGAGCCTGGGGTCGCCGCTGCAATTGGCGCAAGCCGACACTGTGGCGCAAGTCGACGTGCTCGCGCAGACCCTGCCGCAATTGGCCGAGGGCGCGTGGTTCCGCGGCGTCGGCGGGTTCGCCAGCGTCAACGGCAACGCGACGGCGCCCGGCTATACCGGGGACGCCGGCGGCTTCCTCGCCGGCTACGACCGGGCGGTGCTGCCCGACACGTATCTCGGCGTCGCGGGCGGCTATACCCACGCCGACATCGACGAGCATTCGACGAGCAGCGGCACGGTCGACACCGCGCGGGTCGACCTCTATGGCGGCACGCTGTGGGGTTCATCGCTGCTGACCGCGACGGCGGGCTACGCGCATGACTGGATTGGCACCGAGCGCCCGCTGGCGATGATCGGGGTGGCGAGCGAGAGCCATGGCGGCGACGAGGCGACGGCGGCCGCGCAATGGGCCTTGCCGCTGCATCTCGACGCGGTAACCCTGACGCCAAAGGCGGGGCTGCAGTTCCTCCACCTCGCCGAAGGCGGGTTCAGCGAGAGCGGGACCGGCGCGTTCGATCTGTCGAGCGGGTCGCGCTCGACCGACAGCCTGCAGCCCTATGTCGCGCTCGCCGCGGCGGAGACTTTCACCACCGGCGACGGCACCCTGATCACTCCGGAGCTGCGCCTCGGTTACAGCCGCGAGGTATTGTCGAACAACCGGGTGCTGACCGTTGCGGCCAGCGATGGCACGCCGTTCCTCGTTGCGGGCGTCAAGCCGTCGCGCGACATGGTGGCGCCGGGCGTGGGCCTGACCATGCAGGCACGGCAGAACCTATACTTCTATGCCAATTATGACGCGGTCGTGCACACCGGCAACACCACCGAGCAGACCCTCTCCGCCGGTCTGCGCATCAGGTTCTAGGGGACTTACGGATGTTGCTCGCCTAAATCGAGGGGGTCATCCCGATCGGGTGAGGCCGGGGGTCTTGCGGCCGTGTCTTGGATTGTCGGTTGGTCGAGCACAAACTCTGCGAGGCGCAGCTTGGTCTGGTGATCGGCGGGAGCGGACCGCCCCGCCGCATCGACACCGCGATAGTAATCCTTCTGCCACCTG
>JASHUW010000407.1 GCA_030039815.1 Alphaproteobacteria bacterium | reverse complement strand
ACGTTGGCGATCATGTACCTGGCCGGGTTCAGCCTCGACAATCTGTCGCTGATGGCGCTGACCATCTCGACCGGGTTCGTCGTCGACGACGCGATCGTGATGATCGAGAACGTGTCGCGCTATATCGAGCAGGGCGACCCGCCGCTGCAGGCCGCGCTCAAGGGCTCGGAGCAGATCGGCTTCACGATCATCAGCCTGACGATCTCGCTGATCGCGGTGCTGATCCCGCTGCTGTTCATGGCGGACGTCGTGGGTCGCCTGTTCCGCGAGTTCGCGATCACCTTGTCGGTGACGATCGTCATCTCGGCGCTGGTGTCGCTGACCCTGGTGCCGATGATGTGCGCCAAGGTGCTGCGCCATGTCCATGAAGAGGACATGAACTGGTTCATGCGCCGCACCCAGCGCTTCTTCGACGACACGATCCATCGCTACGGCGTCGCGCTCGACTGGGTGCTCGACCACGAGTCGCTGACCTTGCTGATCGCGGTCGCGACCTTGTGCCTGACGGTGTTCCTCTACATCGTGATCCCGAAGGGCTTCTTCCCGGTGCAGGACACCGGGCTCATCCAGGGCATCTCCGAAGCGCCGGCCTCGATCTCGTTCGACGCGATGGCCAATCGGCAGGAGGCGCTCGCCGCGGCGATCCTCAAGGACCCGGACGTCACCAGCCTGTCGTCGTTCATCGGCGTCGACGGCACCAACACGACGCTCAACGAGGGCCGTTTCCTCATCAACCTGAGGCCGCGCGACGAGCGCACGCTCGACGCCAGCGCGATCATCCGCCGGCTGCAGCAGGAGACCAGCAACGTCGCCGGCATCCAGCTCTACATGCAGCCGGTGCAGGACCTGACGATCGACGCCACGGTCAGCAAGACGCAGTACCAGTTCGCCCTGCAGGACGCGAACCCGGACGAGTTCAATACCTGGGTTCCGAAGCTGATGGATCGGCTGAAGAAAATCCCCGACATCACCGACCTGGCGACCAATTTCGGCCTGAACGGGCTGTCGGTCTACATCAACATCGACCGCGCCACCGCCGGGCGCTTCGGGATCACCCCGGCGACGGTGGACAACGCGCTCTACGACGCCTACGGCCAGCGCATCGTCTCGACCATCTTCACCCAGTCGAACCAGTACCGGGTGATCCTCGAAGCCGACCCCCAGGCGCAGGCGACGCTGACCTCGCTCGACCAGATCTACCTGCCGTCCTCGCTGTCGAGCACCGGGCAGGTGCCGCTTTCGGCGATCGCCACGATCGAGAAGCAGACGTCGCCACTGGCGATCAACCACATCGCCCAGTTCCCGGCGGTCTCGATCTCGTTCAACCTGGCGCCCGGCGCCTCGCTCGGCACCGCGGTCGACGAGATCAAGGCGGCCGAGGCCGAGATCGGCCTGCCGATCAGCATGATCACCAGCTTCCAGGGCGCCGCCGCCGCGTTCCAGGCGGCGCTCAGCAACGAGGTGATGCTGATCCTCGCGGCGATCGTCACGGTCTACATCGTGCTGGGCGTGCTCTATGAGAGCTTCATCCACCCGATCACGATCCTCTCGACCCTGCCTTCGGCCGGGCTCGGCGCGCTGCTGGCGCTGATGCTCGACGGCAGCGATCTCAGCATCGTCGCGATCATCGGCGTCATCCTCCTCATCGGCATCGTCAAGAAGAACGGCATCATGATGGTCGACTTCGCGCTCGTCGCCGAGCGCGACGAAGGCAAATCGCCGCGCGAGGCGATCCACCAGGCCTCGCTCCTGCGCTTTCGGCCGATCATGATGACGACAATGGCGGCGATCTTCGGCGCCCTGCCGCTGATGCTCGGCACCGGGACGGGCTCGGAGCTGCGCCATCCGCTGGGCGTGACGATCGTCGGCGGACTGATCCTGTCGCAGGCGCTGACCCTGTTCACGACGCCGGTCATCTATCTCGGCTTCGACCGGCTTGGGCGCTGGACGCGGCGCCGCTTCGGCGGTGCCCAAGACTACCCCGGTTCCTCGGAAAGTCCGGCGGAATGAGCCTCTCGACCCCGTTCATCGAGCGGCCGGTTGCCACCACGCTGTTGACGATCGGGGTCGCGCTGGCGGGCATCTTCGCGTTTAACAATCTGCCCGTGGCGCCGCTCCCGCAGGTCGATTTCCCCACCATCTCGGTCAACGCGACGATGCCGGGGGCGAGCGCCGAAGTCATGGCGGAGACCGTGGCGACGCCGCTCGAACGGCATCTCGGCGTCATCGCCGACGTGACGCAGATGACCTCGTCGAGTTCGCTGCAGCAGACCCGGATCACGCTGCAGTTCGATCTGTCGCGCGACATCGACGGCGCCGCGCGGGACGTGCAGGCGGCGATCAACGCGGCGCGCGCCGACCTGCCCTCCAACCTGCGCACCAACCCGACCTACCGCAAGGTCAACCCCGCCGATTTCCCGATCGCGATCCTGGCGCTGACCTCGGACACGCTGACCCAAGGCCAGCTTTACGACGCCGCCTCGACCGTGTTGACCCCGGCGCTGTCGCAAATCGACGGCATCGGTCAGGTGACGCTGGGCGGCAGCGCGCTGCCCGCGGTGCGCGTCGAGCTGAACCCGTTGGCGCTCAACAAATACGGGATCGGCCTCGAAGACGTCCGCGCCGCGCTGTCCTCCGCCAACGCGCACAGTCCCAAGGGCGCGATCGAGCAGGGCGACGAGCACTTCCAGATCTACACCAACGACCAGGTGTCGAAGGCGGCCGACTACCTGCCGCTCGTCGTCGCCTATCGCAACGGCGCGCCGGTGCGGCTGCCGGACATCGCCGAGGTCACCGACTCGGTCGAAAATTTGCGCAACCAGGGCCTCGCCAACGGCAAGCCAGCGGTGCTGGTGATCCTTTATCGCCAGCCCAACGCCAACATCATCGAAACGGTCGACCGGGTTTATGCGGCGCTACCGCAATTGAAGGCGTCGATCCCCGCCGGCATCGACATCAACGTGGCGATGGACCGGACCACGACGATCAGAGCCTCGCTGCACGATGTCGAGACGACGCTCGTCATCTCGATCGTGCTCGTCGTCCTCGTGGTGTTCGCGTTCCTGCGCAATCCGCGCGCAACGCTGATCCCGAGCGTCGCCGTGCCGGTCTCGCTGATCGGCACCTTCGGGGTGATGTATCTCGTGGGCTACAGCCTCGACAATTTGTCGCTGATGGCGCTGACCATCTCCACCGGGTTCGTCGTCGACGACGCGATCGTCGTGCTGGAAAACGTGA
>JASHUW010000406.1 GCA_030039815.1 Alphaproteobacteria bacterium | reverse complement strand
GTCCGCGGCGATCGAGAGGCGCTGCGCGGCGCGGGTCAAGTCCGCCAGCTCCTTGCCGGTGAAGCCGCCGGGCCGGTCGGTGACGAATGTCACCATGTAAGCGATGGCGTAGGCACCGGCGACCGGCAGGGCGAAATAGTCGGTGCCGCCGCGCTCGCGCAGCTCGGCCAATATGCTGAAGTCCAGCTCTTCGTCCGGCACGTCGAGGCGCCGGCGCAGTGTCTCCCGCTCGCGGCAGACGCGCCATACTGGGTTCTGTTCGTTCGGAATGACGCCGGCGACCTCGTGCGCGATCATCACCCGCACGCTCTCGCCGGTATCGCGCCACCAGGTAACCGTGGTGCCGAGGAACTGGGGATGCAGCGTCGCCGTGTGGAATGTCGCCCGCAAAAGCGGTATCCCCGCGGCGAGCAGGCGCCAGGCGAATTCGTCAAAGGTGAGGATGCCCTCGGCGATCTGGCGGGGCGGTTCGAGCAGCCACTCGGCGATGTCGTCGATGGTGTCGTGAACCGGCCTTTCTTCGGGCGGACGCGTCATCCGCCCGACGACGCGAACGTGCTCGGGCAGCAGCACCCCGGCCTGCATCGCCTGGGACACGTCGCCTACCGTTCGCGGATTAGTGCCGGCCATCGCCGACAACTTGGGATGGAAACCCGGCAAGCGCAAGCGCCGGAGAAGCGCGTCGCCGAGTAATGCCCGCAGTTTGCGTGTCGGTGTAAAAGCGCGTCCGCACAGTTCGGGCATGAGAGCGAACCGCGCTATTACCCAAGGCGGATACTGCCACGGGTTGCCAGCAGTCCTGACACAACGGTGTCAGGATCAAGCGCTTATGCTCAGCTTACTGAGCAAGAGGCTGAGCGATGTCGGATAGCACAGAGGCGCAGATTCGCCATATCTACGAAGAGTGGCACGCGGGCACCAACAGCCATGATGTCCCGCGTGTGATAGCCCTTTACGCGGAGAACGCTACGCTGGAAACCCCGGCTATCCTCGCAATATACCCGCATTTGAATGACGGCATCTTGAGAGGCCGCAGCGAGATCGAGAAATTCTTCATTAAAGTCCTAGGCGTGCTGTCGAAGGAGTTCCGCGAGCTTTATCGCAGCGGCTTGTTCCTTTCGACCGGCAAGCTGCTCACCTGGGAGTATCCACGTAAGACGCCAACCGGAGAACAGGTCGATCTTGTTGAGTCGATGGACATAGAGGACGGCCTCATCGTCTACCATCGAGTGTACTGGGGTTGGAAAGGGTTCCAGGCGCTTTTGGCGGCAGGCGGAAAGAACGATAGCTAAGCGGAACCGCGCCGCCAGCTAACTCGGTGACGTAGCCTGACTATAATTCCTTTTGGAATTCCTTTTGGCCGCTGACGGGATTGGCGGAAAAGCGCGCGCGTTTTCCGCCAATCGGAGTATTCAAGGTAGATGGCAATGTTCACGCGCGCGCACTGTTAGTTGTCGGCGGTGACGCACTTCATGGGGCTGGGGTAAGGCCCTCGCGAGCAGTGTAAGTGTCGGTCGGAGCATCATAATAGATGGATATCCAATGCAGCCGACAGAAATCGAAAGGCCGCATAAAGTCTGCTGTACCCTGGCTCGTCACAACGCGGAATTGCATGTTGCAAGGACCTGTTTGAGTGAAGTGCACGTGTGTCGAAGCGTGTGGCCCGATCTGCTCCCCTTCCATTGGAACCCACTCATTCGACTCTGGTGTGCTGAAAAAGAAACCGGTGATGGTGTATCCCGTCCGATTATACAATGTGAAGTCGCGGCTGTCCGCCCATGCACATACTGATGTCAGTGCTAATGCGATCGTCGCAATGATGGCGAGTGGTTTGCGCATCTTTATCTCCTATGACCTAGTCGGCTTGTGACTCTTACAATCAGCTGACTGATTGGCTTTGACGTAAATCAACCGGCCGCTCCGGCATGGTTCCATGCGCCAGGCGTTGGGCTCGTTTGCGATTCATGAAGCCCATACTTTCGGGCCAACGGTACGCCGCGGCCCCAATTCCCGGTTCCGCAACTCAAAGCCAAAATTCAAACTGGCGCATGAGCGCGCGCCGCCCGGGTTTGCGGCACCGGGCAACTCGGCTTAGCATCTAAATGTCGATGATAAGCGAGGCATTGCGATGAGCGAGATCAACCTGCGCCACGGCATCTTCCTGCCCCCGTTCCACCCCAACGAGGAAGACCCGACGCAATGCCTCGAGCGCGACCTCGAGCTGATGCAATGGCTCGACAAGCTCGGCTTTCACGAGGCGTGGATCGGCGAGCATCATTCCGCCGGCTACGAGATCATCTCGTCGCCGGAAATCTTCATCGCCTTCGCCGCCGAGCGCACCCGGCACATCCGCTTCGGCACCGGGGTCATCTCCTTGCCCTACCATCACCCGATGATGGTCGCCGACCGCATCGTCCAGCTCGACCATATGACGCGCGGCCGGGTGATGTTCGGCGCCGGGCCCGGCCTCTTGGCGTCCGACGCGATCATGATGGGCATCGATCCTTTGACCCAGCGCGACCGCATGGCCGAGTCATTGGATGCGATCCTGCGCCTCTTCAACGGCGAGATCGTCACCGAGAAGACCGAGTGGTACACGATGGAGGGCTGTCGGCTGCACCTCTTGCCCTACACCAAGCCTTATCCCGAGGTCGCGGTGGTGAGCGCGGTGACCCCGTCGGGCGGGCGGCTCGCCGGCAAATACGATCTCGGCATGATCTGCGTCGCCGCGACCAACGCGTTCGGTTTCGACGCCCTCGGCTCCAACTGGGCGATCGCCAATGAGGTCGCCGCCGAGCACGGCCGCGCCATGGACCCCAACCGGCTGCGTCTGGTCGGCCCGATGCATATCGCCGAGACCCGCGCCCAGGCTTATGAAAATGCGCGCTTCGGCTTTGAGAAATATCTCGGCT
>JASHUW010000405.1 GCA_030039815.1 Alphaproteobacteria bacterium | reverse complement strand
CCACGTCGTCGACGATACGCACGAACTCGTCGGTCATGGTTTGAGGCTCCGCATCAGCCAGACATCGGTCAAGGCGATCCGTAGCCGCGGCGATTTCGTCAATGATCATATGCGGTTGGAGCGATCTCCCGGTGCGACGCCGTGACGTGGTTACGGCGACGACGCGGTGCGATTCCTTCACAGACGCGATCCACGCTCATTTCGCCGCTCGTTCTGTGACAAGGCGGGCGCCGAACCCGTCATAGATCCCCGGCATGACCAGGATGCCGGGCGCCTCGATCAAGTTCCGCGGCTCCCCGGCCTGGGCTCGGCATGGCTCTCCGGGCCGTGACCCGCAAAAGACAAGATCAACAACCTCGAATACTTGTGATTAATTGCAACAAAAAGCTTCAAGAACCTCGCCTTGGAACCCGCCGTATTGGTCGCACGTTAACCACTCTGACCGATAAAGAGGGTCGTGGCCGCGACGCCACAACGGCAAGTGGCAAGGAAAACAAAGTTGGCTACTCAACCAGCTCGCGCCCTGCAACAGGGCTACATCCAGCTGAGCGAGGTGCACCTCCTGCTCGAACGGATCGGCGATCGGATGAGCCAGATCGACGAGCCGCTTGCCCGCGAATACGTGCTCGATCCCTTTCCTGGCGGCATCGAACAGAAAATCCGTCAGATGTGTCAACGCCGCAAAGCGCTGTTCAACCGCCTTGTCCAGAGCGAGCTCGAGGCCGAGCAGCAACGCCTCGCCGGCAAGGACGAAGACACCACGCATTAACCGCGGAACTGCGGCGCCACCTTTTCGAAAAACAGGGTGAGGCTTTCCGCGGCGGCCTCGTGCGCCATCGGCCCGAGGCGAAACGTGCCGATGATGCCGCCGATGCCGAGCCTATCGATCGCCGCGACATCCTCGGCGACGCGTGCTGGCGCGCCGTGGATCAGCCCTTCGCCGCGAGCCTTGCGAGCGCCGGGAAGATCGTCCCGCGGCACGATGCGTTGACCCATCGCGGCGTAGCGGTTGCGCATCTCGGCGCGGGCGCTCGTCATCGTCTCGAAGGCCGGGATGCCGACACGCGCGGCCGCCTCGTCGCTGTCGGCGACAAAGAAATTGCGCCAAACCCAGCTGACCGCCAGGTTCGCCGCAATGCCCTCCTCGCCAAACCCGGCCTCGCGCATCGTCCGACGGTAGAGGTCGACCCGCCCGCTCGTGGTTTCGAGCGACTGCACGTTCATCATGAACGGCCTGCCCTCGCGCGCCAGTTCAACCAGCGACGCATCGGTCGACGAGCCGCGGATCACCGGCGGGTGCGGCTCGCTATAAGGCCGCGGCCGCAGCATCGGCACCTGCAGCTGCCAGAACCGGCCGGCATGATCGAACTGATCCTCGGTCCAGGCCTTGACCATGATCGCCTCGGCCTCGTCGAGCATCGCCTGCGCGTCATGATGGTCGATGCCGAAGCCCTGGTAATCGTAGATGTTGAACGAACTGCCGCGGCCGAGTCCGACGATCAGCCTGCCCTTCACCAGATGGTCGAGCAGCGCGATCTGCTCGGCGAGGCGGATCGGATGATGCAGCGCGGTCTGGATCACCGCGAAGCCAAGCCCGGCATGCTTTACCGAGGCGGCGAGCGCGCCGGCCAGCACCATCGGGTCGGCATAGACGGAAATGCCGTCGAAATGATGCTCGGCGAGCCAGACGATATCGGCGCCCAACCGGTCGGCGAGCACCGCCTCGCGCACGGTCTCGTCGATGACCTGGCCGTCCCTCGCGGGATCGCGGCTGTCGGGAAAGAGGAAGGTGCTGAACTTCACGCGTCGTCCTCACGCCAGTTTGCGGCCATCACCCGTCGGCGGCGGGGGTCATGTCAAGCGTTGCGGTCGCGCTCCATGCCGCAAGCGCTGCAAATACGTCTGTCGACGGTGTGAAATCGATCCGCGGATGGCGGAACGGCACCCAGCGATAGCGCTCGCGGAACAGCGTTCCATGATGCGGCGGCATCGCGTAATCGTATCGCGGCAGCGGCCGCCATGCCTCTTGCGCGACGCGGATATGGGCAAGGTTGGCGTGCTCCGACGCATAGAGGGCAAGCGCACGGCGCTTCTCCGCAATCTCCTCGCGACTGAGGCGCAGTTCAACGACCCCGCCGCGCGCGTCCACAAAGCGGTTAGACTGCACCCGGCCGCCGGCGAGATTGTATGCGGCAAATTCCCAGAGCGGCAGCCGATCGCGATAGCGGGCGGCGAGCGCGTTTGCCGCGTCGTGGTCCTGGTGCGCGCCTTCGAATGCGGTGACCCAGAGCTCGGTCGCGCCTGTCTCGCGGAGCGCCTGATCGACCGCCGCCGCGGCGACGCCGAGGTGCGCGATCAGCCGGCGCGAGGGAATGTCGAGGAACCGCGCCGGCCGCGCGCCAAGCAACATCATTACCGCGAGCGCCTCTTGCCGCCTTCGCTCTACGCGACGACCGTAATTGCCGCGCTGCCACGGCCACAGCAGCTCGCACGGCGGCACCCCGGTCGTCAGAAACAACACAAAAAGTTCCGCGCTTTCGGCCCGCGCCCGCCGTGCGGCGACGCCGCAGGCGACAACCTCGTCGTCGGGATGTGGCGCCAGGATCAGGATCCGGCGTGTAGGACGCGAGGCTAAGCGTCGCTCGTCCATTGTGCCGCCGCCTGGCGCCATACGGGCAGCAGGTCTTCGCCGACGACTTGGCCCCAGGTCGGCACCTCGGCCTCGATATAGGCGCGGGCCTGCGCACCGAGCTGCCGGCACCGCCGCGGCTGCGCCGCCAACTCGGCGATCGCTTCAGCCCAAAGACGCGGAACATCGCCCGGCAAGACCTGAGCAGCCGGGCAACCGCCCATCCGGGCAGCGACACCGCTGCCCGCAGCGAGCAGCGCCGGCAGACCCGAGGCCAGCGCCTCGACCGCAGCATTGCCCGACTCGTCGATCATCGACGGAAAGACGAACAGATCGGCCGATGCATAGGCTCGCGCCAGTTCTTCCTGCGGCAGCACGCCGGGCAGCGTCACGGTCTCACCAAGACGCCCGGCAAGCGTGTCGCGCAATTCGCCCTTTCCGGCACAGAACAGATGGATTGGTTTGCCGCCGGCTTTATCACTCACCTGCCGCGCCAACTCGATCACCGGCGCCAGCAGCGGCACGTTCTTTCCGCTGTTCAGCTTGCCGGCGTACATCGCCACGAAATGCCCCGTCGGCACGCCGAACCGCGCCTCAAACCACTTCCGGTCGCGATGCCGCGGGTTGAACAGCGCGCGGTCGAAACCGCGCCGCAGCGACACGCCACAGTGGCAGTCACCTGCCTTGTCGTTGCCGTAGCTCGCCATCGCCAGAGTGACCCGGTCGAGGTGGCGGTAGAGCCGCCGTTCGAGCAGTCGACTGACCAGGATCGGCAGGCCGAGGCGTTGGCTGGCGAGCCGATAGAAAACGCCATCGCCGAGCGTCCGTCCCAGCAGGTTATCGACCGTGATCCGCGCATATTCCGGCGTGTTGGTGTGTATCGAACTCACCACCGGAA
>JASHUW010000404.1 GCA_030039815.1 Alphaproteobacteria bacterium | reverse complement strand
TCGAGGTTCCACGGGTTGCGGGTGATGCCGGTGAGCGGCGAGTCGCCGACCGCGATCCAGCCGAATTCCGGGGTCGTGGTCTTGCCGAGGATCACCGCGCCGGCTTCCTTGAGCCGAGCCACCGCCGGCGAATCCTCGGACCAGTCCTGGTTCGGGTCGATCAGGTGCGAGCCGCGCAAGGTCGGCAGGCCGCGGGTCAGCATTAGGTCTTTGATCGTCGCCGGCACGCCGTCGACCGGCGAGAGCGGCTGGCCGGCGCGCCATCGCGCCTCCGAGGCGCGCGCCGCCGCCATCGCGCCGTCGCGATCGACGATGCAGAACGCGTTCAGCTTCGGCTGCAGATCGTCGAGCCGGGCAAAGAGCGCTTGCGCTGTTTCGACCGGCGACAGCTTGCCGGCGCGGTAGGCGCCGGTAAGCTCGGCGGCCGACAGGTAGGCGATGTCGTCTCCCGCCATGATTACCTACGGCGCCAGCGCAGCGGGCCGGTCAGCGCCGCATAGACCAGCCGGCGGCTCAAATAGCGGTAGGCAAGCCGCATGTCCGGCGCCTGGAGCATCAAGACGACGATCATCTGCTCCTGCGGGTCGATCCAGAAATAGGTGCCGGTCGCGCCGCCCCAGAAGAACTCGCCGACCGAGCCCGGCACCGGCGACATCCCCTGCGCCTTGCGCACCGCAAAACCGAGCCCGAAGCCGTAGCCCATCTCCGGCACCGGCGCGAGCGCGCCGAACCGGGCGCGCGCGGTGTCGCCGTACTGCACGGTGGGCGGCAAATGGTCGGAGGCCATGTGCGCCACCGTCTTGGGACTGACGATGCGCGCGCCATCGAGCTCGCCGCCGTTCAGCAGCATCTGACAGAAACGCAGATAGTCGGACGCGGTCGAGGCTAAGCCGCCGCCGCCCGATTGCCAGCGATTGTCGCGGGTCACATTGCGCATCGGCGGCTTCTTGCCGGTCGCCTTGTCGACGAGCGGCTCGGCGACCCGCGCCGCCCTGTCGCCCGTCGCGGAGAACCCGGTGTCGACCATGCCGAGCGGCCCGATGATGCGTTCGGCCAAAACCTCGCCCAGGCTTTTCCCCGCGACCACCTCGACGACGCGGCCCAGCACGTCGGTCGACATCGAGTATTCCCAGGTCGTCCCCGGCTCGAACAGCAGCGGCAATTGCCCGAGCTTCTCGACCAGCTCCTCGTTGGTCTGGTCTTCCGCCTGGAGGTTGGCGTCGCGCCAAATCATCTGCACGGGCGAATCGCCGAACAGCGCGTAGGTGAGACCCGAGGTGTGGCGCAGCAGATCCTGCACGGTCATCGTGCGCTTCGCCTTGGCCCGGTCAGCGCCGACGGTCATCTCGCCGAGCGCCGGGATGTAGTCGGCGACCGGCGCGCCGATATCGAGCCGTCCCTCCTCGGCCAGTTGCATCGCCGCCACCGAGACCACCGGCTTGGTCATCGAGGCGATGCGAAAGATCGTATCGAGCTGCATCGCCGCGCCGGCATCCTTGTCGCGATTGCCAGCCGCCTCGGCATAGGCGACCCGCCCGCCGCGCGCGATCGCTAGCACGGCGCCGGGGATCGCGCCGCGCTCGACATCGGCGGTGAGGGTGGCGGTGATGCGGCCGAGCCGCTCCGACGACAATCCGACCTGTTCCGGGCTCTCGGCGCGCGGCAGTCCCAATCCGACCATGGCAAGCTCCTTATCGCTTCCTCGGGACTATCGACCAACTGCCGATCACCCGCAATTGTCGGCACGCGGCTTGCGTGGTAGTTGCACAGAAACAAGGCAGGCAACGACATCATGGCGATTCTCGCACGCACCGGGCGGCTGGCCGCCCTGATCTTGGCGGCTTTGCTCGGGCTCGGCGCTTCGAGCGGCTGGGCGCAGTCGGATTCAAAGACGCTGCGCTTCATCCCCCAGGCCGATCTGCGCAGCATCGACCCGATCTGGACGACCGCCTATGTGACGCGGAACTTCGGCTATCTGGTGTTCGACACGCTGTTCGCGCTCGACAAGGATTTCAAGCCACAGCCGCAAATGGTCGACACCTGGAAGGTAAGCGACGACAAGCTCGCCTGGACCTTCACCTTGCGTCCCGGCCTCAAATGGCATGACGGCACCCCGGTGCGCGCCGCCGATTGCATCGCCTCGATCAAGCGCTGGGGCGCGCGCGACGCGTTCGGCCAGAAGCTGATGGACGCGACCGACCAGATCACCGCCGACAGCGACGACACCTTCACGATCAAATTGAAGACACCGTTCCCGCTGATGCTCAACGCGCTCGGCAAATTGTCGAGCAACGTGCCGTTCATGATGCCGGAGCGGCTCGCCAACACCGACCCGTTCCAGCAGATCCCCGAGGCGATCGGCTCGGGGCCGTTCAAATTCGTCAAATCCGAGTGGGAGCCGGGGCACAAGGCGGTCTTCGTCAAGAACCCCGACTACATTCCGCGCCAGGAGCCGCCAAGCCTTGCGGCCGGCGGCAAGGTCGCCAAGGTCGACCGCATCGAATGGCTCTACATTCCCGACAGCGCCACCGCCGCGGGCGCGCTGAAGGCGGGCGAGGCGGACTGGTACGAGCAGCCGACCCAGGATTTGCTGCCGGTTTTCGAGGGCGACCCCAACATCAAGGTCGCGATTGTCGACCCGCTCGGCAATGTCGGCGTGCTGCGCTTCAACCAGGTGCAGCCGCCCTTCGACAACCCGAAGATGCGCGAGGCGGTGCTCAATCTCGTCAACCAGAAGGACTACATGGAGGCGGTCGCCGGCGACCCGAAATACTGGAAGACGTGCGTCGCGATCTTTGTCTGCGGCGGCCCGTTCGAGACTACCGCCGGCGCCGACGAGCTGGAGCACGCGCCCAATCTCGACAAAGCCAAGGCGCTGATGAAGGAGGCCGGCTACAAGGGCGAAAAGATCGTGCTGTTGACCGCGACCGACCAGCCGATCGTGCAGGCTCAGGCGCTGGTGACGCAGCAGACCTTGACCAAGGCCGGGATCAATGTCGACCTGCAGGCGATGGATTGGGGCACGATGATTACCCGGCGCGCCTCGAAGGAGCCGATCGACAAGGGCGGCTGGAACATTTTCCACACTTGGACCAGCGCGCCCGACAACATGTCGCCGGCGCTCAACGCCGCGGTGCGCGGCAATGATGGCAAGGCCTGGTTCGGCTGGCCCGATGACCCGAAGGTCGAGGAGCTGATCTCCGGCTGGTTCAAGGCGCCCGACTTCGACGCGCAGAAGAAGCTCGCCGCCGACATCCAGGTCGAGGCCTACAGTCACGAATTCCCCTATGTGCCGACCGGGCAGTTCGTGATCCCGACGGCCTATCGCGCCAACGTCTCCGGGGTGATCAGCGCGCCGATCCCGTTTTTCTGGAACGTCGAGAAGAAATAATCCGCTGCAATGCCCCTTCTGCGTCCTTCGACGCTCCCTTCGGTCGCGCCTCGGGATGAGGTTGATTTGCGGATGGCATCAAGGAAGGTCAGCATCCTGAGGTGCCCCGGCGGAAGCCGGGGCCTCGAAGGACGCACGAGCGACTGGCCAAAAGATCAGATCGCGCCCTCCGCCTTCAGCGCCGCGATCTCGTCACCGGTGAGGCCGAGCCAGCCGCCGTAAATTTCGGCGTTGTGCTGGCCGATCAATGGGCTCGGGATCAGCGGCGCCTTGGGCAATCCGTGCAGCCGCAGCGGATTGGTCGGCACGACGATCGGCCCCAGCTCCGGGTGGTCGACGCGCGCCAGCATGCCGCGCTCGTGCATATGCGGGTCGTTCATGACCTCGGGTGCGGTGCGCACCGGCGCGCAGGGAATGCGCAGCTTCTTGGTGCGCGCGAAGACCTCCATCTTGCCGAGCGTTTGCGTCCACTCGGCGACCACCGCGTCGATCTCGTCCATGTGCTTGATGCGGTCGGCGTTGGTCGCAAAGCGCGGGTCGGTCTGCAGATCCTCGCGGCCCATCGCGACGGTCAGGTTTTTCCAATGGCTCTCGGTCACGATGTGGATCGCGACATGCCCGTCATTGGTTGGATAGACGTTGTAGGGCGCGGTCGACAGTCCGGCCTGGCGGTTGCCGGTGCGCGGTGGCGGGTTTCCGGTGCGGTGGAAGTATTCGAAGCTGGCGGCGAGGCTGGAATAGACGGTCTCCTGCATCGCCACCTCGACCAGCCGGCCTTCGCCCGATTTCTCGCGGTCGTAGAGCGCGGTCATGATCGCGCCGTAGAGGTGGATGCCGCCCATGAAGTCGACGAGGGTCGGCCCCGCCTTCATCGGCGGGCCGTCGGGCGCGCCGGTGACGCTCATGATCCCCGAGGCGGCCTGGATCGTCAGGTCCATCGCCAGGTTATCGCGATCGGGCCCACTGATGCCGAAGCCGGTGCCGGTGGCATAGATGAGCCGCGGGTTGATCTCCTTGAGCACGGCGTAGCCGACGCCAAGATCGTCGAGCGTG
>JASHUW010000403.1 GCA_030039815.1 Alphaproteobacteria bacterium | reverse complement strand
AGTTTGAGACGCGGCTCGAAGCCGGCGAGGCGAGCTTTCTCAACAACTACACGGTCATGCATGCCCGCTCCGAATTCGTCGACTGGGACGAGCCGGAGAAGAAGCGGCTGATGCTGCGGCTGTGGCTCGACGCAGAGCGCAAGCAGCGGCCGGTGGTCAAGGAAATCCACATCTACGAGAACAAGGGCGGGCGCAGCGGCATCGACTATCAGCCGGGCCGCTTGCGGCCGGGCGCCGAGTGGCGCACGCCCGACGAGCTGGTGCGTCAGCCCGTCGCGGCGGAGTAGCGGTAGCGCGCGATGACCGCTGCCGACTCCGCCAAGCGCTACCAGGCCAATCTCCAAGGCGAGGTGGACAGCGCCGGGCTCTACCGCGCCATGGCCGAGACGGAGACCGACCCCAAGATCAGCGAGGTCTATCGCCGGCTCTCGGCGGTCGAGGAGGCGCATGCCGAGTTCTGGCGCGGCCAGCTGGCCAAGGTCGGCGCCAAGGTGGGAGCGGTGCGGCCGGATTGGCGCACGCGGTCGCTGGTTTGGCTGGCGCGCCGCTTTGGCCCCGGCTTTGTGCTGCCGACGCTGAGCACGCTCGAAGAGCGCGATGTCGGCAGCTACGACAGCCAGCCGGAGGCGGTCGCCGGCGGGCTCCCGGCGGCCGAGCGCTCGCATAACCGCATCGTGCAGGCATTGGCGTCGACCTTTCCCGACGGCGCCTCCGGCGGCATGCTGGCGCGGATCGAAGGCAGGCATCGCGCCGGCGGCAATGCGCTGCGTGCCGCCGTGCTCGGCGCCAATGACGGGCTCGTCTCTAATTTCAGCCTGGTGATGGGGGTCGCGGGCGCCGAGATCGCCGGCAAGACGATCCTGTTGACCGGACTTGCCGGGCTTATCGCCGGCGCCTGCTCGATGGCGATCGGCGAGTGGCTGTCGGTGACCAGCTCGCGCGAGCTCAGCCAACGACAGATCGAGGTGGAGGCCGACGAACTGGCGCAGGCGCCGGAGGAGGAGAAGGAGGAGCTGATCCTCATCTATCAGGCCAAGGGGCTCGACGAGGCGCAGGCGCGCGCCCTTGCCGACCGGCTGATGGCCAACAAGGATACCGCGCTCGACACGCTGGCGCGCGAAGAGCTGGGCGTCAACCCGGAGGAGCTGGGCGGCTCGCCCTGGGCCGCGGCCGGCTCGTCCTTCGCGCTGTTCTCGGCCGGCGCGATCTTCCCGGTGGCGCCGTTCTTTTTCCTCGACAGGCTGGGCGCGGTTGCGGCCAGCATCATGCTGAGCGGGCTGGCGCTGATGGCGATCGGCGCCGGCACGTCGCTGTTCACCGGCCGCTCGTTCGCCTATTCGGCGATGCGCCAGCTCGTCGGCGGGCTCGCCGCGGCGGCCATCACCTATGGTGTCGGCCGCCTCATCGGGGTCGCGGTGACGGGATAATCACCTACACGAGCTGCCCGAAGATCATGATCAGCCCGATCACCGAGACCACCCAGGCGATCGTGCGCAGCCACGGAATGCCGATCACGTAGATCACCCAGTGCGCGAGCCGGCCCCAGAAGAACAACTCGCAGCCGGTGAGCGTCGCGCTGTTGGTCTTGCCGGCGATCTGGGCAATCAGCACCAGCGCGATGAACAAGGGCAGGCTTTCCAGCATGTTGAGATGCGCGCGCTGCGCGCGGCCGGCAAAACCGGTTAGCGGCTCAAGCCCCTCGCGGTTGCCCGCGAGCATGCCGAGGCCGACCTGAGCCTGCGCCAGCAGCACCGCGACGATGACTTCGACAAAGGTTAGGGCGACGGTCCAGACAAGAATTTTCAATTCAGGCGTCATGGTGATTCCCCCTGAGAAGATGCTCTGCGATCGCAGCCGAATAACGATCGTTGATTTTTTACATAGCCCTCTCCGATAGCGACAATCGCGAGGGTTGTCCACGGTCCGTGCCGACCGATTTTCGCTGTCATTTCCGGACGGCGTACGGATTCGTCACAACGCATCTTCGGGGCATCATGGTCGGGGAACCAGCGGTTGCCGATTGTCGTTGGTGATGCAAGGACGGCAACGCGGGCAAGGACTGAATGAGGGGGACACAGCCGGCGCTGCTGAAGCCGCGGGACATTGGGTTGTTTCTCGATGTCGACGGAACCCTGCTCGATATCGCGCCGCGCCCCGAGGCCGTGGAGGTCACCGCCGACCTGCTGCGCGATCTCGCCGCCGCGGAAACCGTGCTCGACGGGGCGTTGGCGCTGGTCAGCGGCCGCCCGATCGCAGAGCTCGACGGGCTGTTCGCGCCGCTGCAGCTCGCGGCGAGCGGCGTCCATGGCGCCGAGCTGCGCCGGCGGCCGGACGGACCGGTGACGCTGCTGGCCGACGGTCGGCTGGGCGAGGACGCATGGAGCGCGCTTTGCCGCCTGCTCGCGGAATTTCCGGGCAGCTGGGCGGAAAACAAGGGGGTCAGCTTCGCCGTGCACTTCCCCGATCCCGGCACCGATGCCGACTGCCTCGAGGCGGCGTTGCGCGCGCTGATGGGCCGCATCGCCGCCTCCGGCGAACCGCTGCGCCTGATCGCCGGGCACGCGGTGTTCGAGTTGCAGCTGCGCGGCTTCGATAAAGGCCGGGCGATCCGTCGCTTCATGAAACAGCGG
This sequence comes from Alphaproteobacteria bacterium, assembly GCA_030039815.1. Classification (GTDB taxonomy): domain Bacteria; phylum Pseudomonadota; class Alphaproteobacteria; order ATCC43930; family CGMCC-115725; genus DATARH01. The sequence continues at coordinate 1,468 of JASHUW010000403.1, read as the reverse complement.
CCGTTCATCGGCCGCCGCCCCGTCTTTATCGGCGATGACAAGATCGACCGCGCCGGTTTCGAGACCGCGCTGAGGCTGGGCGGCCTGGCCTATTCCGTCGGCATCGACATGCCGGGCGTGTCGGGCAAGTTCGCCAATCCGGACGCGGTGCGCGCCTGGCTGCACGAGCTCGCGCAATGAGCGCGACCACCCGCACGGCGCCGGCAGGCAGGACCAGCCCCGCTACACGCGCGCGCGGCACGAAACGGCGCCAGCATGCCGTCTCAACCGCGGCGCTGGAGCCGCCGAAGGCGGCGCCGGCCGCAGTGCCGGCCCCCCGTCCCATTGAGGAACAGGCGCTCGATCTCGCGCTTATCGGCAATTGCCGGATCGCCGCGCTGGTCAATCCGACCGGACGTATCGTCTGGTGGTGCTTCCCACGCTTCGACTCCGATCCGGTGTTCTCCCGGCTTCTCGCCGGTGAGGAAGAAAAGGGCTTTTGCGACATCGTCCTGGCGGACATGGTCAAATCGTCATCGGCCTATGTCCGCAACACCGCGATCCTCGTCACCGAGCTCGAAGACGCGCATGGCGGCCGCATCCGCATCACCGACTTCGCGCCCCGTTTTCTCAACTTCGAGCGGATCTTTCGCCCGCCGCAGATCGTTCGTCGCGTCGAGCCGCTGGCCGGCCTGCCGCGGATCCGGATCCGGGTTCGCCCGACTCACCATTACGGCCGACCGACGACGGCGCATTCGATCGGCTCGAACCACATTCGCTTCCGTAACGGCGGCGAGATACTGCGTCTCTCGACCGACGCGCCGCTCTCTTATATCTCGCAGGAGACGGTGTTCCCGCTCATGCGCCCGTTTGCCATGGTGTTCGGGCCGGACGAGCCGTTCGAAAGCGCGATCGAGCAGACCGCGGCCGAATTCGAGGTGCACACGCGCCATTACTGGCAGTCGTGGGTGCGGTCGCTTTCGCTGCCGTTCGAGTGGCAGCGGGCGGTGATCCGCGCCGCCATCACGCTGCAATTATGCAGTTTTGAGGAAACCGGAGGGATCGTCGCGGCGCATACGACGTCAATTCCCGAGGCGCCCAATAGCGGGCGCAACTGGGACTACCGCTATTGCTGGCTGCGTGACGCGTATTTCGTCGTTCAAGCGCTCAATCAGCTCAGCAACACCCGGACAATGGAGTCGTACCTCAATTATGTAACCACCGTCGCGGCCCAGCTCCAGGCGCCGCTCGGTCCGGTCTATTCGATTGTTCCGGGCGACAATTTGGACGAGGTGGTCGCCAAGGGGCTCAGCGGCTTCCTCGGTATGGGCCCGGTCAGGATCGGCAATAGCGCCGCCATCCAGGTCCAGCACGACGTTTATGGCAGCGTGGTGCTGGCGGCGACACAGATGTTTGTCGACGAACGCCTGCCGCGCATGGGCGACGAAGTGTTGTTCAAGCGGCTGGAGCCGATCGGCGAGGTGGCCTT
>JASHUW010000402.1 GCA_030039815.1 Alphaproteobacteria bacterium | reverse complement strand
CGCGCCGCTGCCGCCGTTAAGCCCGCCGCCATTGCCGCCGGCGGTGCTGGCCGCGCCGTTGGCGCCGGCGCCCCCGACGGCGCTGTCGTTCGAGAACGAGACGTTGCTGGTGGTCACGGTCGCGCCATTGGCGACGAAAAGGCCGCCGCCGGCGCCAAGGCCGCCACCGCCGCCGCTGCTCGCGCCGGCGCCACCGGTCGCCGTCGCCCCGGAAACCGTCAAATCGTCAAAATTGGCGGTGCCCGTCACCACGAAGAACACCGCATGGCCGCCACCATTGATCGTGACGCTGCCGGCGCTCGACGTACTGCCGTCGATTGTGGTTGCGGTATTGGCTGCGGTGTTGATCGGGTTGAGATTGCTGCCCAACGTCACCGAGGTCACGGACGAGGCGAAATTGATGGTGTTGGTGCCGCCCGCGCCGTTCGCGGTGGTGATCGCGTCGCGCAGCGTGTTGCAGCTAAAGCTCGTGCCGCCACCGGTGCAGGGGACGAGACCGGAATCATCGCCGCCGGTGGTGACGGTGTAGGTGTTCTGGGCCCAGGCTTGCGGAGCCAGCAGCAGCGCGGCGAGCAGGCAGAATCCCGCCTGCGCGACGCGGCCGGCGGCCCGGGCGCCCGTTCCCCCACTCCGCATTCGCTCCCCCGGGCTGACGGCCCTGTTCCTCGCGGCGCGCCGCGCTTCCCCTAACGCCCCGCGCCGGCTCATTTTTATCATTGCGGCGAATCGCCCGGCGAACGGTTATCGCGCGCGCGAAGCGATCCGGAATGTTTTCAAAGCATTGCGACTATCGGGAACAAGCGGCCGGTCGATCAAAGGCCGCGCACGGCGACGAATCGCCCAGCCCGTTAAAGGGCTTGGCGGCAACATCGGCCATCAAGACATGGCGCGATTTGCCTGCGGCGGGACCGCTGCGAAGCGGCCGGAGCGCCTGGCGACGCCGCTCCGCGTGGGGATGCGAGGCTAGGCCGCGTCGACGAGGCAGACGGCCTGCTCGAACAGGCTCGCTTCCCGCTGGGTGCGGAAGGTGAGTTGCAGTTCGACCGACCCCGATGACGTGACCGTATGCTTGGTTTCGACCGGGCGGATGTCGTTGCGATCGAGCCACGGCTCAAGCTGATCCATCGCGTCGAGCAGCGATTGCCCGGTGCGAGCCTCGAAGAAGACGTGGTGCTGTTCCTGCAACATAAACGACACCTTGTAGATCGAAGGGATTGACGGCCCGTTAAACCAGAGCTGAGGCACATGGCGCGGCGCCGCCCGCGATGGGACTTTGCCGCAGCCGTCGATTGTCGCAAACGCCGCGAATGGCAAAACGCTCCGCCGCGGTGATCGGCGCACCCCCGAGGGCGGCGCCCCATGCGTCTGTTTGCCGCGTCGGTATTGCCGTGGGCGGGTCCCGGCCGGGGACGCGGAATGGTCTGCCGCGGCCAGCGGCACACGGATGTCGGATCTTGATCGGTAATGGGTTGGATTGGCTCAACAATCGAAGGGGCGCGCACGTCTCCGGCGCGGCGTGCCGTGAGCGGCATCGGCCGATATTGGCGAACGAATTTAGATAGAACTTCGTCTATCTGATTAAAATAAATTCATGCCCGTATCCGAGTTTTTTGAGCTTTTATTGTTTAGCTTAAGTAGACCATGTGTCGCTACGCCAGTTTGCACAGTATTTTTCGGAGCAATCAGCCGTGTCTGTGAAATCCCGGAAGAACAATGGCCGGGAGAATGACGATACGGCAGCACCCTCCCCGCCGCATGAGGTCGAAGCGTTCGAGGCGAGCAACGGCGCCGACATGCCGATGTTCGCCAACATTCCGCCCAAGCCGATGATGGCCTCGACCGCCGCGGCAAATTCGTTCTCGCCAAGCCGCCCTGCGAAGGTGGGGAATTCGGGCCGCAAGAGTGCGGGCGCGCGCGGCCGGGCCCGGCAACGCTGTCAACGGAAAGCGGTTACGCCCTGATCGATGGCCGCAGCCTCCCCACGGCGAGCCCGAGACCGGGAAGGCGCCCCGCGGCCATGAGGCAGCTGATCAGGATCGCGCCGGCACCGATGCCGCTCAGAATGTCTGGCGCTTCGTGAAATACCGCGAGCCCCGCGCCGACGCTCACGACGAGGCGGAGCAGCGTGTAGGGCGCCAGCATCGAGGCCTCGGCATGGCGGACCGCGACAATCCCGGCGAGCATGCCGAGCGGCCCCAGGAACAGCAGGCTGGGGAGCCAGAACAGCGCGTCGGCGCTTGGCAATCCGCCAAACGCCAGCGCCGGAATGTTGCCCAGCAGCGGGACGAGGTTGCTGTAGAACAGGGTCGTCGTCTCGCTGTCCTCCCGCTGCAAATAGCGGTTCAGCACGAATGACAGGCCATTCAAGCTGGTGCCGAGCAGCGCGACCAGATAAACCGCGTTCCACGAGGCAAAGCCGGGTTTCGCGATCAGCAGCGCGCCGGCGATCCCGACTGCGGCGGCCGCCCAGCGCAAGCCGGTGACCGCTTCCCCCAGGATCAGCGCCGAGAACGCGGCGATATAGGCCGTCTGGGTGTAGGAAATGGCAGTCGCGTCGGCAAACGATATATGCGCGAACGAATAAATCATCACCCACAGATAGAGTAGCGAAACCGCCCCACGGATCAGCTGCAGCGGCAGCTGGCGCGTGCGGACCACCCCGACCCCCGCCTTGTAAGCGAGGGCGAGCGCGAGAACGACGCCGCCCGCCGAGCGCACAAAGGCCAGCATCATGATCGACACTCGGCCGCCGATCGCGTGGATGACGGCGGTTTCGATAGCAAACAGGATCGCCTGGGCGACCATCAGCCGGATGGCGAAATGCTGTGCTTTCATCGCCGCCTCAGCGCCGCTCGCGGCGCGTGGCGACCGCATAGTGACCCAGTCGCCGCATGTCATCGGTGTTGGGGAGCATCGTCGTTTCGAAGCGTTCCCAGTCGGCGCTCTTGAGGTCGTCGATGCCGAGAACCTCGAAGGACGGGCTCTTGTAGCATTCGCGCAGGATCGGCTGGACCTGGAACATCGGGCGATTTTTGTGGAATTCGACCGGTGCGTTGGTGGTCAGTCGCACATTGGTGAAGAGCGGGCCGAACCAGGTCTCGCTCTCCACGATGCCCTCGAAATGGCCGTAGCCCTGATTGTCGGGGATGTTGACCGGCCCGCGTGACAGCAACGCCCATCCCGGCGCGGTGCGTGCCAGATATCCGCTCCAGATCTGCACAACGCCGGGCTCGCGCGCCAATGTCAGCAGCGGCGGTGCCAGCGCCCTTGCCGACTCGGGCGCTTCACTTTCGAAGAACTCGCGGAAGCCGGGGTATTGGACCGATCGTACCGGATAGGAGTCCTCTGCCCCTTCATAGGTCCAGATCGTATCGTTCCCCGTCCAGGCCAGCGTGAAATTGAGCGGAGGGTAGATATACCAACCAAAGCCCGATGCGCTTGCCGCCGCCTCGCAGTACCGGTAGGCCCGCGTCGGCAGCGTGCCGTCGGCGGAAC
>JASHUW010000034.1 GCA_030039815.1 Alphaproteobacteria bacterium | reverse complement strand
GGCTGTTGTGCTGTGATTGGACCGATTACGACCGCACGGTGGCATTGGTAGCGAGCAAGGTCGCGGCCGGAGAGCGCGCCGCGCCGCCTTTCATGTTCCTTAACATGGCGGATTCGCCCGAGCAGCAGATGCAATGTGCCCGGACATTCAGCCGCGATCGGCATTCGGCTTCGATCGACCCGCTGTGGCGCGGCGGACGCTATCGGCATGCGAAGATACGCGTCGGTTATCTCTCGGCGGATTTCCGCCATCACCCGATGGCGTATCTGATGGTGGGGCTGTTTGAGCGCCACGACCGGTCTTGTTTCGAGACGACCGCCTTTTCGTTCGGACCCGACCCGCAGGATGAGTTCCGCAAGCGCCTCGAAGGCGCGTTCGACCGCTTTATCGATGTTCGCACGAAACGCGACGGTGAATTGGCGCAGCTGGTGCGCGAGCACGAAATCGATATCGCGATCGATTTGATGGGCTACACCAACAACGGCCGGCCGGGAATCCTCGCATTCCGTCCAGCGCCCATACAGGTGAATTACATCGGGTTCGCCGGTACGCTCGGCGCTGACTACATCGACTACATCATCGCCGACCGGTTCGTAATTCCAGTCGCGTCGCGGCGTTTCTACGCCGAGCATGTCGCCTATCTTCCGGACACCTACTGGCCGACCGACGCGACGCCGACCATCGCGGAAGCCGCGCCGACGCGCTCGGAGCTCGGCCTACCGGAAACCGGGTTTGTGTTCTGCTGCTTCAATCAGAGCCACAAGATCGCCCCGGGCATCTTCGCTACCTGGATGCGCTTGCTGCGCCAGGTCGATGGCAGCGTCCTGTGGCTCGTGGAGGACGATGTCGATGCCGCGCGCCATTTGCGGCAGGAGGCTGAACGTCACGGCGTTGCGGCGACTCGGCTGGTCTTCGCGCCGAGGGTCGCGCTCACGCAGTATCTGGCGCGCCTCCCGCTTGCTGATCTGTTGCTCGACACGCTGCCCTTCAATGCGCATACCACGGCGAGCGACGCGCTCTGGGCGGGGGTGCCGGTCGTGACCTGCGCCGGGTCGAGCTTTGCCGCACGTGTTGCCGGCAGCCTGCTGCGCGCGGTCGGGTTGCCGGAGCTGATCACCGACAAAATGGCGGACTACGAGGCGTTGGCGCTGAAGCTCGCGCGCGACCCGCGCATGCTCGCGCAGGTTCGGGCAAAGCTCGAGCGCAACCGGCAGAGGTGTCCGCTGTTCGATACTGATCGGTTTCGCCGCCACGTCGAAAGCGCCTACCAGACCATGTGGGAGCGCCACCAGCGCGGCGAGCCGCCGAGCGATTTCGCGGTTGCCCCTATCGACGGCTGATTAACGGAAGAGCTTGTCGATCTCCGGCCGGTTCTGGCGCGTCCACTCAATCGTTTGCGCGAGCCCGGTCTCGAATGGCGTTTTCGGCGACCATTTCAGCAGCTCGCGGGCGCGGTCGATGGCGACGACCGAAACCGGCGTGTCCAGGGAGCGGCCAGGCAGGCGCTTGATGTTCAGCTCAACATCGAGGATCCGCGTGATCGCTGCGAGAACATCATCGAGCCTTTTGCCTTCACCCGTGCCGATATTAAAGATCCGCTGGTCGCTGGTATCGCGCGCGGCGGCTTCAAAGGCATCGATAACGTCGTCGATGAAAACGAAATCGCGAACGACCGAGCCGTCGCCCCAGATTTCGATCGGCTGGCCGCTGAGCGCACGGGCCACCGCGGCGGCGACGAAACCTTGACCCTTCCAGGCGATCTGATACGGCCCGAACGGGTTGGCGATGCGCAGCACGCGGTAATCGAGCGACTGCAGGTATTCGAAGAGCACAAGGTATTTCTCGACCGCGAGCTTGCTGATGCCGTAGGCGCAGATTGGCTCGGTAGGCGCGAATTCGGGGGTGGGAATTTGCTGCGGCCGGCCGTAAATCGTGCCCCCGGACGACGAGAAGATCACCCGTCTCACGCCGAGCTTGCTGCACAACTCCAACAGTGCGATCGACGGGATGACGTTGTGCTGCACGTCGGCCGCCATGGCGAGATTGGCGGCTTGCGGCATGGCGCCATGGACGAGGTGAAAAACGATGTCGAACGTCTCGATGGCGGCGGCGACTGAATCGGGATCAGCGAAGTCTCCCTGATACCACTCCACCCCGCGCAAATCATTGGGGAAGTGGCAATGCCGGCCGAACGCGCGGACACGATGGCCCGATGCCAGGAGCCGGCGGCAGAGATTGGTGCCGATAAACCCGCCGCCTCCGAGCACCACGCAGGATGGCTGTTGCGCCGGCATGGGATCCTTTGGGCGAGGCTCATGGTCGGCAACGGGTGTGCGACCGACGCATTAGCGTGCCGAAACGTCTCTCGAAACGCTAGCGATAAAACCGCGGTCCGATCCGACGCGAGTCGTGCGCCTGTGGGCATGGAAAAACCCGCCGGCCTTGGCCGGCGGGTTTCTCGTGCCGCTCGGGTGAGCGGAAGAGGCTAGAAGCGGAACGCGAACTTGCTGATCAGCACGTTCTCGGTCGCCGTCTGATTGTTCAGCACGGTGCGCTGGCCCCAGACATATTCGAGGCCGACATCGACAAACGACACCGGGTTCCAGATCAAGTTGGCGTGCATGGTGATCAACTCCTTGTTGATCGCCGCCGCTTGACCGCCCGTCGACGCCGCCACGGTGCCCGGCCCCGTCGCGTTGACCAGCGAGATCGGGATGCCATAATGCGCGTT